>JAIYDW010000058.1 GCA_027487315.1 Verrucomicrobiaceae bacterium
GAAGCCTTCGGCGATGGAGGACATGCCGAGGAGGGGGCCGCCGGATTGGAAGGCGGAGGCGGGGATGTGGAGGCGGTAGAGGCCGGGCTGGAGGCCGGAGAAGAGGTAGGAGCCGTTGGGGGCGGAGGTGGTGGTGGCGAGGGGGGAGTCGATGCCGGGGGTTTGGGTGTTGGAGAAGAGCTGGACGGGGACGTTGGGGAGGCCTTCACCAGAGTCGTAGCTGCCGTTGTCGTTGAGGTCGAAGAAGATGAGGTTGCCGACGGCGACGGTGCGTTGGAGGCCGATGTCGACGGTGAGGTCGGAGCTGTCGTCGTCATCGTTGTCGGATTGGAAATCGAGACCGGTTTCGGTGGTGGCGTCTGTGGGGGCGGCGTTGGTTTGGAGGGTGACGATGGTGGTGTTGAGGCCGGAGACGGCGGGGGCGGGGGCGTCGAGGGAGTCTTCGCCGAGGTCATCGTCTCCGGATTGGGTTCCGGGGAGGCTGGAGGCGCCGCGGAGCATGCCTGAGGCTTGGAATTCGGAGGGGGGAATGTGGACGAAGTAAGGTCCGGGCATGAGGAAGGTGAATAGGTAGCGGCCGCCGTCGGCGGTGATGGTGGTGGCGACGGGGGCGGCGGTGAGGGGGTTGTCGCCCTGGCGGAAGAGGGAGAGGCGGACACCGTTCACGCCTTCGCCTTCATCGGCGATGCCGTTGCTGTTCGAGTCGACGAAGACGAGGTTGCCGAGCTGGAGGAGGAGGGTGGGATCGAAGAAACCGAAGTCGACGGTGCCGTTGTCGCTGGTGCCGTTGGGGCCGGGTTCGGTGGTAGGTGAGAGGGTGACGGCGCGGGAGACGATGTTGCCGAAGGGGCCGGGTTCGCCGTTGTCGTCATGATCGACATTGTTATCGGGATCGGGGGAGGTGCCGAGGGAGCTGATCAGGCCGTCGAGGGCGCGGCCGGGCAGGAAGTTTTGGCCATTGATGACGACGATGAAGTCAGCGGCGGGGAGTCCTGTGAACTCGTAGAAGCCTGGGACGCCGGCTTTGGAGAAGGTGGAGGTGGAGCCGTAGAAGACGTCGGTAGTGAGATCGAGGGAGCCGTTGGAGTTGAGGTCGAGGAACAGGGAGATGGAGACATTGTTGAGGCCGGTCTCACCGATGCTGGGTTCGTAGAGGCGGTTGTTGTTGAGGTCCATCCAGACCTGGTTGCCGATGCTGGTGGTGCCGGTGGTGAGGAGGAGTCCGGCGTCCCAGGTGAGGTCGGATCTGCCGCTGGGGAGGGCGAAGGATTCGGTGCGACCGGTGGTGGGATGGGGGTCCGAGTCGTTGGCGTCGGAGGAGCCGAGGGGGCCGCGGGTGGTGAAGGTGATGGTGGGAGGGGCGACGAATTCGAGGAAGTAGGAGGCGGGGGGGAGGAGGTCGAAGAGGTAGAAGCCGGGGTTGCCGTTGATGTCGTCGGCGGTGGTGGTGGTGGCGAAGGGGGTGTTGGGGGAGGCAGCGTTGTAGAGGCGGACGGTGACGCCGTTGGCGCCGCGGTGGGGGGCTTCGTTTTGGAGGCCGTCGATGCTGTTGTCGAACCAGACGTAGTTGCCGATGGCGGCGAGGGGTGAGGCGTCCTGGTGCATGCCCTGGTCCCAGGTTTGGTCGATTTCGTCGGTTTGGAGATTGGTGACGGGGAGGATGGCGGCGCGGAAGCCGCGGACAGTGGCGGGGGTGCCGTCGCTGTCATTGGCGTCGGTGGTGGTGTTGGCGGTGGAGGGGCGGAAGGTGGGGGGGGCGAAGATGACGGAGAAGTAGTTGCCGGGAGGCATGGAGGAGAAGAGGTAGTCGCCGCCGCCGGTGGTGATGGTGAAGCCGACGAGGGTGTCGGTGGCGGGGTCGGGGGTGTTGTCGCCATTGTCGCGGTAGAGTTCGACGCGGACGCCGTTGATGCCGGGTTCGTTGGGGGACTGGATGCCGTCGCGGTTGAGGTCATTCCAGACGCGGTCCCCGTAGGCGACGGGGACGATGGGTTGGACGGCGATGCCGACTTTGACGGGTTCGGCGGAGGGGAGGGGTTGGTTGGTGTCGGCGAGGGTGGCGGAGATGCCGAAGGAGTTCCAGGCGATTTGGCCGTTGGTGGCGGCGTTGAGGGGGGCGCGCATGGGCCAGACGAGTTCGAACTGGTCGAGGGGGGCGAGGGTGCTGGTGCCGAAGTCGATTTTGAGGGAGCGGACGGTGGTGATGTCGTCGGGCGGGGTGGAGGACCAGGCTGGGGGTTGGGCGCCGGGGGGATTGGGGGAGAGGACCTCGGGGCGTTCGGGGTTGGACTGGGTGCTGTAGTAAACGGTGACGCCGGTGGGGGCGGAGAGGGGGCCTGCGAGGAGGGGGCGCCATTGGCTATCGCGAAGTTCGGAGGTGGTGATGACGCCGGTGTCACCGGGGAAGGGAAGGACGTCGATGAGGACGACGTTTCTCATGGGGACGTTGCCGCTGTTGCGGACAGTGAGGCGATAGTCGGCCTGGCCGCCGGGGATGGTGTTGCCGACGTCGGGGAAGCGGAGCCATTGGGAGTCGAGCTGGCCGCGGACATATTTGAAGGATTCGAGGGAGGGGGAGCGGGAGACGAAGTGGGAGGAGTTGTCGTTGGAGATTTGTTCGGTGCGATTGGAGTCGCCGTCGACGTCGTTGGTATCGGTGACGGGTCGGTTGTAGGCGATGGTGCCGAGCTGGGCGGCGGGGTTGACGGAGAGGTAGCCGTGGATGGTGTGGTTGGCAGAGGGGGTGCCGTCTTTGATGCGGGTATTGAACTCGATGGCGGAGGTGGTTCCGGCGGGGAAGGAGTGGGTGTAGCGCCAGCGGAGGAGGGTGCGGCCGGTGGCGTCGTAGTTGGGGAGGATTTCGAGGGTGGGGGTGGGGTCGGGGGCAGCGGCGCTGTTGTTGGTGGTGCGGAGGGAGAAGGAGCCGGGGAGGTAGTCGACACTGGCGGGGAGGAGGCACATGACGGTGGGGTTGACCATGGGGACGTCGGCGAACCAGGGAGTGTGGGCTTCGACACGGTAGCGGACGGTGTCACCGGGGAGGAGGGTGCCACCGGTGATCATGGTGGTTTCGACGTGGGGGACGGTGGTGGGATTGACGAGGGTGGTGTTGATCCAGGAGCTGAAGGCATTGATGACTTGGGTGCCGTTGTAGCTGGCGGTGAGTTGGGAGCGGTTGCTGATGGCGTTGCCGACGGTGAGGGTGGAGGAGGGGGTGTTCCAGCCGGTGAGGAGGGGTCTGCCTTCGAGGCGGAAGTCGTTGGTGGAGCTGTCGACGGGGAGGGTGCCGCATTGGAACTCGACATGAGAGACGAAGACGCCGGAGGGGAGGCCGAGGGAGCTGACGTTGAGGGAGGTGTTGAGGGGGAAGGGGCCGCCGGGCCAGGTGTAGAAGGTGCTGCCGGTGTTGCTGCGGCGATAGCGGATGGTGATGAAGTTGCCGGAGGGGGCGTTTTGCATCCAGGAGGGGGTGATGACTTTGGTGAGGTTGAAATTGGCGGGGATGGCGTCTGAGACGGTGAAGTTGGTGAGCGGGACGTTGCCGGCGTTGTTGGCGCCGAGGTACCAGGTGAAGGTTTGGTTGGGGAGGACGGTATCGTCGCCGACCCATTTCCAGGTGTAGCCGCTGGGGGAGGGGGAGAAGGCTTCGAGGTTGGTGGTCTGGGTGTCGGTGGTGGTGACGGTCGTGTTGTTGATGGTGGTGGCGTTGAGGGCGACGGAGTTGATGACTTGGGCGCCGGAGGCGAAGCGGGAGGAAGAGTAGAAGATGACGGGGGTGACGGTGCGGGAGGTGCCGGAGCCTGCGCCATTGAGGGCGGAGAGGGACCAGGTGATTCTGGTGGGACTGCCGGAGGTGCCGCTGCCGGAGACGGTGCCGCCGTCGGCATTGATGACGTTGGCGGGAAGGACCCCGACGGGGAGGGTATCGACGAGGGTGCCGCTTTGGAGGTTGAGATTGCCCGGGGAGGAGCGCTGGATGTGGATGGGGTAGCTGACGTTGGTGTTGACGAGGGCGGACCAGGGGCCGGTTTTGTCGACGCTCCAGCGATTGGAGGCGCTGGCGGTGGTGGTGATGGATCTGGAGGTGTCGTCGAGGTTGTCGCCTTCGGCGGTGACGGTCAGGGTGCGGGAGGTGGCATTGAGGGTGGGGCCTTCCTGGAAGCGGGCGCGAACGGTGAGGGTGCCTGCGCTGCCGGCGGGCAAGGGGTGCTTCATTTTGAAGACGACGGTGCCGTTTGAGTTCCAGGAGGGGGTGGAGACGGAGTCGACGTGGGTGGTGGGGACGAAGCTGTCGAAGAGGATGTTGGAAGGGAGGGGGGCTCTGATTTCGAGATCTCTGGCATTGTTTCTGGTGGAGGCGACTGAGTAGCCGATGCGGTATTCGAAGGTCTGGCCGGTGGGGACGGGATTGGGGGCGGTGGTGGTCAGGTTGAGGAGGACGCTGACGTCGGCGGCGAGAGCGGAGGAGGGGGCGAGAGCGAGGAGGCAGAAGGCGATGCCGAGATGGACTAGCTTGAGCCCGCCGGGGGAGAACCGGGAGATGGACAAGCGAGAAGGGGGGGGAGGCATCAACGGAGAGGGAGGAGCGAGGGGATCGAAACGCTTGACTGATAACTATGTAAATTATGATAATTATATTTCAAGGGAAAGAATGTAAGAAGTCAGAGAATTGTAACCGGACGGCATGGCGCGGCTTACCGAGACGCAGAAGGGAGGGAGATTTGCGGATTGCGAGGGGTGGGTGCCCTTGTGCGAGATACCTTTGCCGAAGGGTGGGTGAGTTCTTGAGTAAGACCGACTCTCGAAAGGCTTGTCACCTTGCCCAGCGGCGGAGCGGCCTCGTTGGCGGCGTCAGCCGCTTGCCTGCTATTGATTGAATAGCGGGCTGCGCGACTTCTTTGCCACTGAGGCCGCTGCGCTCGCCGGATCCAAGTTACCCTCTTTTCGAGAACCGGTCTAGGACTCAAGAAGCGGTTCGCGAATCGACAAAGCCTAGACTATTCCGATGGAGTGACGTTAGAGTTGGTTGCCTGCTCACTATGAATGAAGCCTTTTCCATGCGGCTTGCGCGCGAGGATGACATCCAGACATTGGAGGTTCTCATTCCGCTTTCGGTGCGCGCTTTGCAGGCACCTTTCTATTCGTCTGAGCAGATGGAGGCTGCGCTTGGACCGGTTTTTGGCGTCGACAGGCAGCTGATCCGTGACGGAACTTACTTCATCGTTGAGCATGCCGGACAGGTTGTCGGTTGCGGTGGTTGGAGTCGCCGGCGAGCTGTTTTTGGCGGCGACAGCGCACGACCTGCGGAGGACGATGCTCTTGACCAAGCGCATGAGCCGGCTCGCATTCGTGCTTTCTTCGTGCATCCCGATTGGGCGCGTCGGGGTATTGGTCGCCTCATTCTTTCGGCTTGCGAGTCGGCGATCTGCTCTGCTGGCTTCCGTGAGGCGGTACTTGTCGCCACGCTCGCCGGCGAGCCGCTTTATGCTTCGTTTGGCTGCACTGTTGTTGAGCGTTACGAGGTTCCGCTTTCCGGGGGGCTTACACTTCCAGTGGTGCGGATGGCCAAGTGCTTTTAGATTGGTTCTCGATTGGAAGCAGCGCATTGTGTCCTATCAGTCGAGTCACTAATTTTTGCAACCCACGCGCCTGACAGGACACTAATAGCCCCAGATGCCACCGACGGCCAGTTCGGTGCCGTGCTTGAAGGTGGCGCGGTGCAAGATCATGCCATTTTCAACCAGGCGACCCTGACCGAGGGTGCCCATGCCTGCGGCGTCGGTGTTGTTGGAAGGGAGGACGAGACTGAGCAGCGTGGAAGCTGGAGCGGAGCCGTCGATGGCAGTGCCTTTACGCATCACCACCGAATGTTGGGAATCGACCGTGATCTTTCCGCCAAGCAGCACCTGGTTCTGGCCCGCAGGGCTACGGCCGAGGCTGGCAAGCACCGCCCAACTGCCATC
This sequence comes from Verrucomicrobiaceae bacterium, assembly GCA_027487315.1. Lineage (GTDB taxonomy): Bacteria > Verrucomicrobiota > Verrucomicrobiia > Verrucomicrobiales > Verrucomicrobiaceae > JAGRPD01. The sequence goes on from JAIYDW010000058.1 coordinate 5,964, forward strand.
CGCCCCGGCATCGACGTTCTGGATGACCGCGAGAAAGGCGCCTCCAGACTTGGGCAGGGTTTGTCCTTCGCGCACCAGTAACGAGGGAGCGTTCGATCCCAGATTGCAGCGCCAGAATCCCACGTCGTTTGTGGAGTTGATGCCGGGGCCTTTGATCTGCGCCAGGAACAGAATGCTGCCATCGGTTGTGGCAAAGGTCTTGAAAAAGCGGTTCCAGCTGACTCCTGCAGGAAAGCCTGGCACCTGGCCGCGCGCCCAGGCCACGGAGTGCTTGGCACCGCTCGTGTGATTGAAGGACCAAATACCCTGCGCGGAGAAAGCGGAAGTCTTGTAGGTGGCCCGAATGACCGTGACGCCTGCGCTCACAGCCTCGCCGACGAAACTGCTGAACTTGGCGTCGGAAAACTGCTCGGCAGTGCCTGCGGGCGCCTCGCCTTTTTCCAAGGCCACTGCCGCGCTGCCGCTGAGAGCTTTCGTGAATACGGCGGCATTGCTGGCAACGGGCCGACCCATCAGAAAGGAACTGTAGGCCAAGCGGGTACCTGCGGCAGCCAGACGGGGGTTGAGCTGGCCATGCAGCACGCCTGAAATGCCGGACGGCCGACCTTCTCTCGCTTCCGTCAAAGCCAGTAACCCGGGTCGGGCAATCAGGCTGTCACTGTCCAAACTGGTGTTCGCGTCCGGTTTCAGGACCAGGTTCACGGCGGCCGCGGTGTTCTGCATTCCAGCCGCGCTGTGGATTTTAGCGATCGTGGAGTTGGCCGTATCTCCCGATAGAAAAATGGAACCGCCAGGGGTGAGGAGCGGAAGGAGCGAGCCACCGTTTTGCTTCCAGAGCGAGACCGTTCCGCTGGTGGAGCGCATGAGGCAGTAGGCGGTGCTGCCATCCGGGCTGAAGAAGGGGCGGAAAGGAGTGCCTGCTTTGACATTGGAGGACACCGAGCCCTCGCGGAGGAGGAGGCTGCTCATACCAGACGTGCCGGTCCAAAGGCCGCTGTTGTTGGCCGGGCTGACACCCGAACCGGAGACGCTGGCGCCAAACAGGGCCAAGCCAGCGCTGTTGAGCGTGGCATCCGCCAGGTTGGAGAACAGGGGGCCGGTCAATCCACCCGCCGCCTGCTTGGTGACAGCGGCGATGCTACCATCCAGGCGTCCGCCAGAAATTCCCACGGAGCGAAACACTCGGCTTCCTGCCGGACCGGCCGCCATTTGTCCGCACAGACTGGCCCCCGAAAAGACGAAGGCTCCTGTGGCCTGGACTTCTAAGAACAGGCGGCTAAGGCTTGCCGTTTGGCGGTCGTACAGCCAGGGGCCATCCGCAGACTGGATGAGCAGCAGGTGGCCGCTGGCGCAAAGATTCACCCCAAAGCCGGTGAAGACGGGCGAGGGCGGCACCAAGGTCTCCAGCAACGCGAAAGTGCGCAGGTCATAATGGTAAACCCGGCTCTTGGTATGGCAACTGATGTACAGGCTGCTGCCGCTGATGGCGATTGACTTGCCAAATTGCGCGCCATTGCCGGGTTCGGGATTCGGAATTTTGAAGGAGGTTCCGAACGGGTTCACCCCCAGCACGACTCCTGCCCCGGTGAAGGCACCGACCGAGTTGCGAGGGGAGCCCATGGCCAGGCAGGATCCCTCGATCGCAAGCGAGTCCCCCGGAGAATAGTCAATGGTCTCCTGCCACGTAGGCGTGCTCAGGAGATTGCCGGTTTTGGCCTCCAGCACGGCGCTAACTACATCGGTGGTGTCGGTAAAGCCGACGATGACCCGCCCGCCATCCGTGGCGAGGCCGGCGACATAGCGACTTGGAAAGTCCTTGCGCCAGAGGTAGGCGCCGGTGGCACAGTTGAAGGCCCGCACGCTTGAATCACCCTCGGAGACAACAACGAAGTCACCTGAAGCTGCCATGGCTCTGGACATGATGGCAAACGGGTAGGGCAATGTGGAGAGCAAACGGCGGGCAAGCTTGCCCGTGGCGTTGCTGTAAACGAGAACCTCACCGGCGGCAGGGACCTGCTCCCCCTTGCTGGTCACACGCTGGGTGCTTGGCTGGGCCACCAACGTCCAGGATTCGGTCACCACCGTATCGCCTGCGGAGGCACCGGGCGGCAGAGGCAGTTCGGAAACGATGCCGGTGCCGGCCTGTGAAGGCAACGTGGCAGCGAAGCCAAGCACAAGGCTGGTGACGGCAAGGGCAACAGGGCGCATTGGGGCGGTGAGACTCATGATGAGAGAGAAATTACCTGACCGAAGCGAGCCGGGTATCGGACTTTCGTCGGAGCCAATCGGACGGAGCCTCGTCAGGCGGGGTGTTCTCTGGCTGAGCTCGCCGGATCAAAATGACAATCTTTTAACGTGGCGGGTCATGAAGATCCGGACCAGCTTCACTGAATTTGTTCAGCGATTGAATCTCGGGTGATTTGACAGCATCATCGACACCAAGTCTTGAACTGCCACCTGTCATTGCGGCGTTTTTCCATGCGACCAACACTCGAGAGTTTGTGGCCTTCCTCAGCCTTTTTACCGAGGATGCGCACGTCAACGATGAGGCCAATGATTACTACGGGGCGCAGATCGCGGAATGGATTGACCGTGCCACGGCGGAGGCGAAGCCGGTTGTTGAAGTTTGTGATGTGACGAGTGACGGGGACGTGGTTGTTGTCACAGCTCTAGTCAGCGGATCGTTTCCGGGGAGTCCCATTCAGCTTCGTTATGACTTTACCTTGAGGGATTCCAAGATTGCGGAGTTGCTGATCCGAGCCTGAACAAGGCTGACTGGAAGGAGCGCCGTAGCAGGCGTTCGCTCGTGTTGCTACGGATTGGGGAAGGTGAGGATGAGGGGGGAGGTGTTGGGGAGGCGCTGGAGGAAGAGGCCGCGGGTGGGGGCGAAGAGCGGGGTGGTGGTGAGGTCTTGGAAGGTGGCGTCGGATTGATTGACCCAGCGGGTGCCTTGGGCGGTTTGCATGAAGAAGAAGGAATGGTAACCGGTGGTGCCGGGTTGGGTATCGCCGATCCAGAGGCGGAAGCGGTCTGAGGTGGTGGCGGAGGTGCCTGGGAGGAGTCCGGCGGTGGTGGTGAGGTTCAGGCTAGCGGGGCTGGCGGTGAAGGGGAATCCGGAGGCGATGAACTGGGTGCCGGGGCGGACGGTGAGGCGGAAGGTGTGGTCGCGGACGAGGCCGGTCCAGAGGAGGCTGACGGGGCTGCCGCGGCGATGGACGAGGAGGGCGCTGCCGGGGGCGAGGTGATCCGGGGCGGTGGTGTCTGTGGTCCAGGTGGCAGGGGTGCCGGACTGGAGCCAGCGGGCTTCGAACTGGTTGCTGGCGCTGTTGAAGAAGAGGGCGCGATCGGCGAGGTCGGCGTAGGCGCCGGCGGTGAGGATGGTGGAGGGCAGGAGGGTGTCGAGGGTCCAGTGTTCGCGGATGGCGGCGCGGGTGGTGCTCAGATCGGCAGGGAGTGCGGACGCGGTGTTGGTGGGCGCGGTGAGGTCGAGGACGAGGGTGTTGTCGTGGGAGATGAGTTCGTTGATCTCAAAGCGGTGGCCGTTATTGAGTTCGAGGTAGTAGTGGCGACCGGCGGTGAAGCTGGAGGCGATGTTGGCGGTGACTGGGAGGGTCACAGAGCCGTTGCCGGAGCGTTGGACGGAGCCGGAGTAGAGGGCGGGCTGGAGGAGGGGCTGGCTGAGGGATTGCTGGCCGGTGGCGAGGGTGGAGGTCAACCAGGCGTGGACGGGGGTGGTGGACTGGGCTTCAGGGGTGCCGTTGCCGTCGGCATCAAGGGCGACGGAGAGTCGGACGAAGCCTTGGGTCCAGCCGACAGGAGGAGCGAAGGTGAGGGTTTCCGTGCCATCTGGATTTTGGATGGTGGCGGCTGGGGATTCGAGGGCGGTCCAAGTGGATGGGCTGGCGGAGAGGTCGGCCAGGACTTGGAGCTGGTAGCGGGCGTCCTGGTGACCGTTGGCGGGGCGGGTGTAGGTGATGGACAGGCTGGAGGTGGTGTCGAAGGCGATGGAGGCGCGTTGTTCGAAGCCGCTGAGAGGATCCAGTTCGAGGCCGTATTCGAGGAGGTTGGAGAGGCCGTCATTGTCGGCGTCTTGATCGGGAGCGGAGAGGCTGCCGAGGTCGTGACGGGACTGCCATTCGAGGTAGGTCTCGGGAGCTGCGGCGAGGGTGGTGTCGACGAGGGAATCGTCGCTGTCATCGGAGCCGCTGGCGAGCGTGAGGGTGTTGGTTTGGCGGAGGGAGTTCGGAGGCGGCGGGGCGGCGACGAAGGCGAAGTCGATGGTGAGATCGGTGTTGGAGTCGCCGAGGGTGGCGTTCATGGCGAGGGAGGCGCCGGTTTCGGTGCCGGTTTGGACGGGGGCGCTGCCGGGGGTCAGAGTGACAGGGGCGGAGTTGATGCCGGATTGAGCGGGGTTGGCATTGTCGATGCCGTCTTCGCTGAGGTTGTCGTCACCAGCGCCGGTGCCAGTGCGGGAGACTTGGCCGAAGAGCGGTCCGGGAGCGGGGGTGCCGCCGTTGAGGCTGATGAGCGGTTTGAAGTTGTCGGCAGCGACGTGGACGACGTATTGGCCGGAGGGCAGATTGGAGAAGAGGTAGCGACCGCCGCCGGACGTGAAGGTGGAGGCGAGTTGAGCGGCGGGGCCGGCGGGGTTGTTGGCATCGTAGAGAAGCATCCAGACGCCGTCGACACCTTCGCCCTCGTCGAAGCGGCCATTGGTGTTGAGGTCACGGTAGACGATGTTGCCGACAGCGACGCGGTTGGTGTTGGAGGCGCCGACGAAGCCGAAGTCGATGGTGAGGTCGGTGATGGCTTCATTGGTGGCGTCGGAGTTCGCGAAGGCGCCGGTTTCGATACCAGGAGCGTTGGCGGCGGTGACGGGTTCGGAGCCGAAGGCGAGTTCGAAGGCGTTCGAGTTGGTGCCGGAGGAGGCGGGGTTGGCGCTATTGATGCCGTTTTCGTCGGCGTCATCGTCGGAGCCGTCGTCATTGCCGAAGCCGGGGATGGAGGTGGCGCCGAAGAGGACACCGGTGGAGGCGAAGGCGGAAGGAGGAATGTGGACGAAGTAGAAACCGGCGGTGGCGGTTTTGAGGAGGTAGGAGCCGTCGAGGGCGGAAACGGTCATGGCGACGGGGGTCGCGGAGAGGGGGTTGTCACCGACGCGGAAGAGGCGGAGGGGGACGCCGGAGATGGGTTGGTCGGTGCCGGCGGTGTAGCGACCGTCGAGGTTGACGTCATTGAAGACGAGGTTACCGACGGCGAGGGGTTTGGGGGTGAAGCCGAGGTCGACGGTGAGGTCGCTCATGTCATCCTGGGCGTTGTCACTGATGGCGAGGTAGCCGGTTTCGGTGGTAGCGTCGGTGGGGGCGGAGCCTGGGGTGAGGGTGAACCAGGGGGTGGCGACGCCGTTGATGGCGGGGTCACCGAGGTCGAGGCCGTCTTCGCCGACATCGTCGTCACCGGCGGTGGTGGGGACCGTGGTGGTGATGTTTTTGGAGGACTCGGTGTAGGCGAGAGGGGCACCGGGTTGGAACTCGGAGGCGGGGATGCGGACGCTGTAGGTGCCGGGGGCGACGCTGAAGCTGTAGGAACCGTCGGACTGGGTCTGGGTGGTGGCGGCCGGGGTGGTGGAGGTGGTGTCGTACCAGAGTTCGACATCGACGCCTTCGACGCCGGATTCGGTGGCGGGGTTAAAGATGCCGTCGCCGTTGATGTCGGAGAAGACGAGGTTACCGACGCTCATGCGAGCGGCGAAGCCGAAGTCGACGGTGGCGTCGAAGAGGTTGTCTTTGGCGTCGTCATCGGAGCCGAACAGACCGCCTTCCTCGATTCCGACGGGAGCGTGAGTGGGGGTGAGGGAGACGAGGGTGCTGGTGATGCCGTAGAGGTCGGGTTGGGGTTGGTCGAGGCCGTTTTCGCCGAGGTCATCGTCGCCGGCGGTGGTGCCGGTGAGGCTGAGGAGGCCGAAGAGGGGGGCGGTTTCGAGGAATTGGGTGTAGGGGATGTGAACGTAGTAGAAGCCGGGACGGAGGTCATTGAAGGCGTAGCGGCCGAGGGTGTCGGTGGTGGTGGTGGCGAGAGGGAGGTTCCAGCCGGGGAGGGAGCCGTTGGGGTAGAGTTCGACCTGGACGGCGGGGACACCTTCGCCAGCGTCGGCGTGGTTGTTGCCGTTGAGGTCGATGAAGACGAGGTTACCGAGGCCGACGGATTCGTAGAAGCCGAAGTCGAAGGTGAGGTCGTGGTTGCTGTCAGCGAGAGCGTCGAGGTAGGTGCCTTCACCGAACTCACTGGAGTCGTTGGTGGGTTCGGTACCGAGGGCGAGGTTGAAGGGGGAGGAGCTGATGCCGGTGGTGGCGGGGGTGGTGGAGTCGATGCCGTTTTCGTCGATGTCATCGTCGATGCCGTTGTCGGTGCCGTTGCCGGGGAGGGAGAAGAGGCTGGCGAGAGCGCCACCGGGGATGAACTGGGAAGCGGGGATGTGGAGGAAGTAGTCGCCAGGAGTCAGGCTGGTGAAGATGTAGAGGCCGTTGAGGTCGGTGGAGGTGGTGGCGAGAGGCGCGGCGGATTGAGGATCCTCACCGGCGAGGAAGAGTTGGATGGAGACGCCGGAGGTGCCTTCACCGGAGTCGAAGCGGCTGTTGCCGTTGAGGTCGCGATAGACGAGGCTGCCGACGCCGACGGTGGTGTTGTTGGGAGGGCCGAAACCGAAGTCGATGGTGAGGTCGAAGTTGTTGTCGTAGAGGTCATCATCGGTGTTTCGATAACCGGACTCGGAATTGAAGTTCATGGGCGAGGAGCCGGAGGAGAGGGAGATGACGGCGGTGGAGACGCCGTTGACGGCGGGGATGCCAGCGGTGATGCCGTCCTGGCCGGAGTCATCGTCACCGGAGGCGTTGAGGGCCAAGGGGGCGAGGTTGGCGAGGGAGGCACCGGTGCGGAACTGGGTGGCAGGGATGTGGACACGATAGTCTCCGGCGGAGAGGGAGCCGAAGAAGTAGTGGCCATCGGCGGCGGTGGTTTGGGTGAAGACAGGGACGTCGACGCCGGGGGTCTGGCTGGCGCGGTAGAGTTCGACGCGGACGCCTGCGATGCCTTCACCGGAATTGTAGGTGCCATCATTGTTGAAGTCGACGAAGACCAGGTTGCCGAGGCCGACGGGGTTTTGGAAGCCGAAGTCGATGGTCAGGTCGACAGCGGAGTCGAAGTCGTCGTCGCTGCTGGCGTTGACGCCGGTTTCGCCATCGGAGACGGTGGGGGTGTTGCCCGGGATGAGGGTAACGAGGCGGCTGGTGATGCCGGTGAGGGCGGGGTTGACGGCGTTGATGCCGTCTTCACCGACGTCATCATCGCCAGCGAGGCCTTCGGCGATGCTGACGGCGCGGAAGAGCGGCATGCCGGAGTCGAACTGGGAAGCGGGGATGTGGACGCGGTAGTTGCCGGCGGGGATGAGGTCGAAGAGGTAGGTGCCGCCGGATTGGGTGGTCGTGGTCTTGAGCGGGGTATTGAAGCCTGGGGTTTGGTTTTCGCGATAGAGTTCGACGAGGACGCCGGAGACGCCTTCACCGGCATCGGCGCGGCCGTTTTCGTTGGCGTCGAAGAAGACCATGTTGCCGAGGCCGACGGAGCGGAAGAGGCCGATGTCGATGGTGAGGTCGGAGGAGGAGTCGAAGGCGTCGTCGGAGCTGGCGTCGGTGCCGGTTTCACCGGTGGTGGCGGTGGGGGCGCTGCCGAAGGCCATGACGAAGTCCTGGGAACGAACGCCGGTGTTCCAGGGTTCGGAGGTGGCGAGGGAGTCCTCACCGACGTTGTCGTCACCTGGGACGGTGCCGGGGATGGGGAAGGTGGCGTTGAGGAGGCCGGAGGGAGTGAACTGGTCTTTGGGGAGGTAGACGAAGAAGGTACCCTGCCAGACGATGCTGAAGAGGTAGCGGCCACCGTTGGCGGTGGTGGTGGTGAGGAGGGGAGGATCGGTGAGGGGATTGTCACCGGCGTAGAAGAGCTGGACCCGGATGCCATTGACGCCTTCACCGGAGTCGGCGCGGCCGTTGTCGTTGTTGTCGACGAAGACGAGGTTACCGACACCGATGGAGCCTGGGGCGACGAAGCCCATGTCGAGGGTCATGTCGGCGTTTTCGTCGGGGAAGGAGTCGTCGAGGTTACCGCCGCGGCCGAACTCGCCATTGACGCCACCGAGGCCGGAGCCGACGGGTTCGTCGCCAGCGGCGAGGGTGACGAGAGGGCTGCGGGCTTCGGTGCCGCCGCCGAGGAACTGGACGGCGTTGGAGTCGTCATCGATTTGGTCATCGGAGTAGGCGCGGACGGGGCTGGCGAAGGGAGCGGCGTTGAGGGGGCCACCGACGATGAAGTTGGAGTTGGGGATGATGACTTGGTAGCGACCGCTGGGGTAGCCGAGGAAGGTGTAGTGACCGGCGACGTTGGAGGTGGTTTCAGCGACGTAGACTTCAGCGCCATTGCCGACGTCACCGTCGATATCACGCCAGAGTTGGACTTTGACGGTGCCGAAGCCGTTTTCGGTGGCGTCGATGCGGCCGTTGGAGTTGGAGTCGCCCCAGAGGGTGGAGCCGATGCCGACGCCGCTCCAGATGCCGAAGTCGATGGAGAGTTCGGTATCGGGGTCGTTGTCACCGTCGGCGATGGATTCGAGGCCTGGGGCGAGGGTGATGATGGGGCTGAAGAGAGGGGTGCCGGGGCCGCCGGGTTGGGCGCCGTTGTTGTCGTTGTTGACGCCGTTGTCGGCGGTGACGGGGGTGCCGCCGGTGACGCGGAGGGTGGAAGGAGGGGTGAGGCGGATGTAGACGGGGCCGACGGGGAGGTTGTCGAAGCCGTAGGCGCCTTGGGAATTAGAGACGACGGAGGTGATGAGGGTGTCAGCGTTGAGGCCGGTGCCGCCGATGGCGAGGTCGGCGCCGGGGTTGAAGGCTTCGAGAGTGACGCCAGAGACGCCGAGTTCCCAGAGGCTGCGGATGCCATTGTCGTCGGTGTCATTGAAGACCAAGTTACCGACGGTGATGCCTTTGATGACGGAGGTGTAGGCGCGGGTGACGGAGCAGCCGTAGGCGTCAGTGGCGCGGAGGGTGAAGTTGTAGGTGCCGATGGCGGAGGGGGTGCCGGAGAGGGAGCCGGCGGTGGTGAGGGTGAGGCCTGGAGGGAGGGAGCCGGAAGCGAGGGTCCAGTTGTAGGGAGCGGTGCCGGTGGTGGCGGAGAAGGTTTGGGAGGCGGCAGCGCCGAGGTACCAGGTGGGGAGGGCTGGGGTGGAGATGGCGACGGCTGGGCAGACGGCGGTGATGAGGTAGTCTTCGACTTCACCGTCGGTGGCGACGCCGAGGGAGTTGGTGAGAGAGAAGGAAGTGAGGCGGACGCGAACGCCGAGGGGGCGGTTGAGGACGGCGCCGATGGGGACGGTGATGGTGTAGGCGCGGGAGCCGGTGATGGTGGAATTGTTGACGAGGCGCTCGCCAACGTCTTCGAAGCTACCGTTGCTGTTCCAGTCGATCCAGAGGTTACCGCGGGCGGTGACGCCGATGGTGTTGGTGACGGAGATGGTGGCGGTGACGGAGGAGCCGGCGACGATGGTAGTGGGGAGGGTGAGGCCGTCTTCGTCGGAACCATCACCATCAGCGAGGAAGCCGGGTTGGCCGTCGGAGTCTTCGTCGATGTTGGTGCCGAGGCGGAAGCCCGGGCGGATGGAGTGGCGGGGGCCGTTTTCGCTAAAGCGGGTGAGGTGGTCGGCGGTGGCGGCGGTGGTGTTGGCGGAGGTGCCGGTGAGGGAGTCGGCGAGGTCACCGTAGTCCCAGCGGCCTCTGACGAGGAGGGTCATGGGGCGATCGGTGACGCAGAAGCCGAGGGGGTCAGTGGCGCGGACGGTGAAGGAGTAGGTGGCGGGAGCGCCGGTGATGGTGCCGGAGAGGAGGCCGGAGGAGGGGTTGAGGGTGAGGCCTGAGGGGAGAGAGCCGGAGGAGATGCTCCAGGAGTAGGCGGCCGCGACGCCGGTGGCGGTGAAGGTTTGAGAGTAGTTTTCCCAGTGCCAGGCATCAGGGAGGGCGGGGCCGGCGGGGGTGACGACGGGGTTGGGGCAGGTGACGGAGAGGGTGTAGTCACGGGTGCCGATACAACCTTGGTTGTCACGGGCTTCGATGCGGAACCAGTAACTGCCCTGGTTGGCATTGATGGTGCCATTGATGACGCCACCGCTGGAGAGAGTGAGGCCTGTAGGGAGGCTGCCGGAGCTGATGCGGAAGGTGCGGGGGGCGACACCGCCAGTGGCGACGAAGGCTTGGGTGTAGGAGCCGTAGACAGCGCCCGGGAGGACGGTGGTGGGGCTGATGGAGACGGTTGGGCAGGGGCGGAGACCGATGTCGATGGTGTCATCGGTATTGGTGGTGCCAGCGGAGCCGGGTTCACCGCCGGCGGTGAGGAGGATGACCGGGGAGATGATGTCATTGCCAGCGGAGCCGAGCTGGATGCCGTTGCTATCGTCGTTCACACCGTTGTCCAGGTTGACGGAGGTGGTTGAGGCGAGGGGGTGGGTGCTGGGCGGGGTGATGCGGACGTAGTAGCGGCCCGGGGTGTAGGTGCGGAAATTGTAGAGGCCGGAGCTGTCGGTGGTGACGGTGGTGACGAGGGTGTCAGCGGCGGAGCCGGAGCCGCCGAAGGCATTGTCGGAGCCTGGTGAGAAGAGGCGAACGGAGATGCCGGAGATGCCGGATTCGGTGGTGCCTTTGAGGCCGTCATTGCTGGAGTCATTCCAGATGAGGTTGCCGAGGTTGAGGCCGGACCAGAGGCCGAGGTCGACGGTTAGGTTGGTGTTAGGGTTGGTGTCGCCATCGGTGATGGACTCGGTATTGACGGCCATGTTGATGACGGGGCTGGAGACGGTGGTGCCTGGACCGCCGGACTGGAGGGCGTTGCTGTCATTGTCGACGTCATTGTCGAGGGCGACGGGGGTGCCACCGGTGGAGGGGAGGTTGGAGGGCGGGGTGATCTGGACAAAGTAGTTTCCGGGCCAGAGACCGGGGAAGGAGTAGGAGCCATCGGCGAGGGTGTTGACGGTGCCGATTTGCTGGCTGGTGGCGGAGTCAAAGAGGCGGACCTGGAGGGCGGAGATGCCGGATTCGGTGCCACCGAGGAGGGCGTTGGAATTGAGGTCATTGAAGACGCGACCGCCGAGGGTCATGGGGATGGGGCGGTTGAGGAAGTCGCGATTGTTGATGTCGAGTTCTTCAACGGTGACGGCGATGTGGTTGATGCCATTGGCGGCGCCGTCGGCGTCGGTGATGGAGATCATGGTGTTAGGCAGGTCATGCTGGACGAGGAATTTGGCGGGATCTGAGATGGGGCCGAAGCGGTAGACGCCGAGGGCGTCGGTGACGAAGGTATTGAGCTGGGTATCTTCGGCGTCACGGAGGCCGTTGCCGTTGACGTCGGTGAAGAGGCGGACGGTGACGCCTTGGACGGGGGTGTCGTCGACGGAGATGTCACCGGAGCGGTCGGCGTCGACGAGGACGCGGCCGCGGATTTGAGGGAGTTGGTAGTCTTCGAAGTCCTGTTTGGTGGGGAGGGCACCGGGGGCGACGGAGAGGCTGATGTTGGTGGGGACGCCGCCGTCGGCATCGGCCCGGGGTTTGTAGCCGAAGGGGACGGACTGGACGATTTGGAAGACGCCGGGGTCGAGGTTGTCGGCGCTGTAGAGGCCGGAGGCGTCGGTGGAGCGGGTGGTGACGATATCATCTGCGGTGCCGATGACGTCGTCATTGCCGCCGTAGGTGAGGCGGACGATGACATTGGAGAGGGGTGTTTCGCCGGGGTCAGCGATGCCGTTGCCGTCGCCGAGGACGACGGAGCCGGAGATGGTGCTGGGTTTGAGGGCGAAGCCGAAGACGAGATCGGAGACGTTGCCGGTGATGGCGGCGAGGTTGGCGCGGCCGTCGGTGGGGCCATTGGGGTCGAGGGTCGGGGTGTAGGCGCGGCGGGGGAGGGAGCGGTCGAGGACGAAGAGGAGGATGTTGGCGGCGGTGGGGACGCCGTTGGAGATGAAGGCGCCGGTGGATTCGGAGGTGGCGACGCGGTATTCGTCGATGGTGCCGTCTTTATCGAGGTCGATCTCGATGCGGACGCTGGCGCCGGCGAGTCCGGGTTCGGTGCCGTCGCGGACGCCGTTGGAGAAGGTGCCGCCACCGGCGCCGCTGTCGTCGAAGATGAGGCCGCTGAGGGTGTGGGTGGTGCTGGAGTGGCGGTAGCCGAAGATTTGGGTGAGGTTAGGCGTGGTGCTGGTGACGACGGGCCTGGAGCGGCCATCTTTGACGGCGTCGGGATCGGCGGTGGGGGTGGTGTTGTAGCCGAGAGGGAGGGAGGAGTGGAGGACGACGACGGTGAAGGTGCCGTCGGGGAGACCGGTGAAGCGGTAGTCACCGATGTGGTTGGTGGTGGTGGTGAAGAGGAGGTTGGTGCCGGCGGAGTCGAAGAGTTGCACGGTGATGTCCGGGATGCCATCCTCACCGCGGTTTTGGGCGCCGTTGCTGTTGTCGTCGTTGAAGACGCGGCCACCGAGGGTGCCGTTGTGGTCGCGACCGAAGTCCATGCCTTCGAGTTCCTTACCGGGGAGGACATCGAGGGTGTAGGCGAGGGGAGTGGTGGCGCGGGTGAGGCCTGCCGGGAGGTCTGGATCCGCGGCGTTGTAGGTGAGGGTGTAGGAGCCTGGGGCGACGAAGTGGGTGTACTGGCCGCCGGCGTTGGTGGCGACGGTGAGGTCGACGGCATTGCCACGGATGTCGGTGCCGATGATGCGGACGTCGACATTGGGGAGGCCGGGTTCGGCGGGGTCTTTGAGGGTGCTGCTGTCGACGTCATGGTAGACGTAACCTTCGATGATGGATTTCTCGATGAAGCCGTAGTCGGCGTTGAGGAAGGCCTGGGCGGGGGCGAGGTTGACGGCGACGCCTTCGGGGGTGGTGGGGAGCATGAAGCCGACGAGGCCGGCGTTGGAACTGGAAGGAGGAGCGATGACACTTTGTTCTTCGGCTTTGGCGACGTAGCGGCCTGGGGGGAGGAAGGGGAAGAGGTAGAAGCCGGAGGCGTTGGTGCTGGTGATGCCGTAGACGGGTTCGAAGGGGCCGGCGATGCCGTCGGCGTTGGAGTCGATGATGAGTTGGACGGTGGCGTCGTTGATACCGACTTCGTCATCGGCGTTGCCGGCGATGCCGTCGACGCCGTTGGGGTTGCGGATGCCGTTGCCGTTGAAGTCGTAGTAGATGAAGTCGCCGATGGAGGCGGTGTGGCGGTAGCCGAAGTCGGCGGTGAGGAAGGTGGTGGAAGTTCCGAGGTTGTCGATGAAGAGGGAATCGCTCATGCCGAAGAACTTCAGGTCCGCTCCCGCAGTGTCCACGCGGAAGCCATGGATGGGCTGAGTGGTGCCGAAGGTGGCAGCCTTGACGACGGTGATCCAGTAGGGTTGGGAAGAGATGTAGGGGGAAGCGAGGCCGGTATTCCAGTCGTAGGGTGAGCCGATTTGGATGGTGTTGCAATTGGGGATCACGTTGCCTGTGGCGTCGAGAGGCGTGAGGCGGGCGGTGGAATTGCCGAAGCGCTCGGAGATAACGACGTAATCGTCAGAATTGTAGGGCAGATCGAAAAGCATGTCGTATTCCGAGCTGCCGTCAGGCGTGCCCTCACCGCGGTCATCAGCGATGTAATTGTTGAGGTCGGAATTGGATGCGGTGGATGAGGCGACTTTGGTAAAGTTGTCCGCACCGAGAGAGGCGATGGACTGGAAACCGCCTGAGATGACGACGCCGTAGTTGGTTGAGGAGGGGCTGATGGAGACATTGCGGACGATACCGCCTCCGCGGTTGACAACGTTCAGGCTCTTGGGGATGCCGCTATCAAGGATGTTGAGTTGGGTGAGTTCGAGGGTGTCGGCGGTGACCAGGGTGACAGAGGAGGCGGAGGAGGATTGGACGATGGGGGTGGTGCCAGCGCGGCGAATTTGGACACCCGTGATGGGGATGTTAGAGGTGCCTTTGGAGACGTTGAGTAGCGTTGAGGTGTTGGAGACGGGAGGGGCAGGAGGGATGCTTGTTGGGGTGAGGTTGACACTGACGACGCCAGTGAGAGGAATGTGTCCGCTGACGAGAGCGACACCGGGAGTGGCGGGTTCGTTGGTGACGAGGTAGCGTCCGGCGTAGAGGTTCTCGAATAGGTAGCGACCATCAGCGCCTGAGGTGGTGGAGGCGACGAGGTTTTCGTTGGAGTCGAGGATGCCATTGGCATTGGAGTCGGACCAAAGTTTTGCGATGGCGCCGGGGAAGCCGGTTTCGAGGACGTCGACGATGCCGTCAGCGTTGGAGTCGATCCAGACAAGGCCACCAATGGTGCCGGTGGCGACTTCGGGTGGGCGGGGGGCGACACCGAAGTCACAGGTGAAGGAGGACTGGCCGGCAGCGAGGGTTCGGGTGAGGCGGGTGGCCGTGGTGGCAGCGAAATCGAGAGGAAGCGTGACAACATCGATGACGACTTGGTGGGTGCCAGCGCCGACGCCGGAGAGGGTGTAGAGGCCCTGAGAGTTAGACGTGGCGTTGCGCTCGGTGGCGTCGAAAAGGCTGTTGTTGTTGGCGTCGATGAAGACGCGGACGCCTGGGAGGCCGGGTTCGTCGGCGTCTTGGTTGCCGTCCATGTTGTAGTCGGCCCAGACGAAGTCGCCGATGGATTCGGAGAGGGAGGTGGAGACGGTATTGCTGAGGATGGCGCCGAAGCCGAGGTTGATGGTGGCTTGGTTGGTGATGATGGGATTCGGGGGAGGGGCGGTGACGTCGACCTGGTAGGTGAGGGTGGGGACGTAGATGAAGCTGTTGGAGTCGGTGGTGGGGAAGGTGGCGACGCCGGAGGTGAATTGGGCCCAGCGGAAGAGCCCGTTAGCGGGGCTGGTGCCGCCATTGATTCGGTAGGTCCAGGTGAAGGTGGTGCCGCGGTTGCCGATGGTGGAGGGGCCGGGGGTGGGGCCGGTGAGTTTGGTGGCGGTGAGGCCGGTGCCTGAGAGGGTGATGAAGGAGGGGTCTGGCGCGACGATGGACTCGATGTTGCGAGAGGAGGTGAGGGTGGTGGAGACGTTGACGATTTGGGCGTTATTGATGACGGAGGCAGGGCCGAAAAGGCCTTCGGCGGTGGTGAGGGGCGGGTTGGGGTTGCGGTCGTGAGCATCCCAGAGGTAGATGAAGGGTTGTTTGGAGTTTTCACCGGTGTTGTCTTCCAGTTCGCGGTAGCCTTTCCAGATATTGTCCGACCAGCGGGTGACGACGAGGTCGAGGTTGTCGTCCTGGGCGACGAGCATGATTTCGTTGGTGTTGAGGTCGGGTTGGAGGATGAGGGAGTTGGCATCCGCACCGAGAGGGATGGCGTCTGCCTCAGCGGACCAGGTGCTGGTGGTCGGGGACCAGGTGACGTATTTGACGCCGGCGAAGTTGTTTTGGGAGTAAGCGGCGACGAGATCGCCGGACTGGCTTTCGAAGGCGACAGCGAGGGTGGGGGCATCCCGGGTATTGAGGTCGGTTTCGACGACGTTGCCAGCGCTCCAGGAGGAGCCGTTCCAGATGCAGCACCAGGCGTCGCTGCCATCGGTGATGACGCCGACAGCGATTCTGTTGCCGCCGGGGTCGGAGGCGGCGGTGAAATGGCGTTTACGGCCCATGCCAGAGGGAGCGGTGCGGGAGGCTTCGGCGGTCCAGGAGGAGCCGTTCCAGAGGCGGTAGTAGACGTGATTTTGGCCGTTTTTGCCATAGAGAGCCATGGCGCGGCCGGTGAGGTTTTCGTAGGCGACGGCGAAGTCGAAGATGTTGTTGTTGTCTGAGGTGCCTGGTGCGAGCTGGATGCTGGAGTTCCAGGAGGAGCCATTCCAGATGATGGCGTGTTTGGAGTAGTTCCAGTCCTCGATGACCAGGGCCATTTCGTCGCTGTCGGGTTTGGCGACCATTTTCAAGCCGGAAGGTTCGGCGCCGGTGTAGGAGGTGATGCTGACGGGAGTGGTCCAGGAAGTGCCGTTCCAGACACTGAAGCGAAGCCTTTGGCCGCTGGCTTGGTAGCGATCTGTCCAGACGAGGATGGCGTCGCCGCTGAGCTGTTCGTAGGCGACGGCGACACCGACTTCGGAGGTGGTAGCGGCCCTGCCGAGGGGATTGAGGGGGAGGTTGGTCCAAGCGGAGCCGTTCCACATTTGACCGACGATGTTGTTTTCGGTTTGTTCGAGGATGCCGGCGATGATTTTTTCGTCACGCTTGCTGGAGGAAGCGCCGACGATGAATTCGAGGTCGGCGGCGAGGGCGGGGGTGGTTTGGGTGGCGTCGAAGGAGCCGCCGTTCCAGGTGGCGGTGCGGCCATTGAGGAGGCCGTTGCGTGCCCAGTGTGCGGCACCGCGGGAGTCAACGCCGCAAGCGTCGGCAGCGACGTAGGAGTATTGGACGTCGAGGTAGGGGACGTTGTTGATGGTGCTGTCGATGGAGAAGATCTGGGCGTCACCGGTGTCGGTGCCCATGGTGATGATGCCGATGCCGCGGTTGGAGGAGGGGTTATTGACCCAGCCTTGGACGGTGTTTCTGAGGTTGGTGGAGGTGACGAGTTTGTAGCCGACGGTGTTGGGGGTGAAGGAACCGAGTGAGAGGGAGCTGTTGTAGTCGAGGGCGCTGAAGGTGGTGCCGGAGGCCCAGCGACCGGCGCCGGTGCCGTTGGGGTCATTCCAAGTGGCGACACCGACGTCCCAGGCGGTGTTGAGGGGGAAGAGGTTGACGGTTTGGTTGCTACGTGTGTTGGCGACACGAAGGCCGACGGTGGCGGAGAGGACGGTAGCGCCGGCGGGAATTTCGGTGGTGAGGAAACGAATGAGGGCCTGGCGCTGGGTGGCGGCGGAAGAGGGGCGGAGGATCATGTTGCCACTGGACAACACGGTGCTGGCGCTATCGGCGCGGATGTAGGTGTCATCGACTGAGGCGTCGACTTCGATCCGGACGTTGCGGACGCAGGTGATGACGGGGACGAAGGTGTTGGCGACGGAGGAGCTGGTGCTACCGAGGTTCCAGGTGACGGTGTTGGAGGCGAAGGTGGCGCCGGTGGAGGCGGAACCGGAGGTGTAAGTGGTGCCGGTAGGGATGGTGTCGGTGACGGCGACGTTGGTGAACTGGCCGACTTGCGGGTAGTTGGCCTGGAGGGAGTAGGTGAGGCGGGAGCCTGGGGCGACGGTGCCGGTGGGGCTGACGGAGAGGCTGAGGACACGCTTGAGGGCGAAGTCGATGTTCAGATTTTCTTCGGAGGGGAGGACGGTGACGGCGATGTGAGGGGGAGCGAGGGCGAGGCCGCCGGGGAGGTCGGGGTCGGTGAGGTCGACTTCGGCGATGTAGTTGTCGCCGCTGAGGTCGGTGAAGAGGTATTGACCGCGGTTGTCGGTGACGACTTCGCGGAGGTATTCGCCGGCGCCGGGGGCTTTGTTGTTGTTGATATCGCGGTAGAGTTTGACGGTGACGCGGGGGATGGCGAGGTCGCCGGAGTCGAAGACGCCGTTGCGGTTGAGGTCTTGGAAGACTTGGTCGCCGATGGAGGCTGGGCGATCGGCGAAGAAGCCGAAGTTGCGGCCGGAGGTGTTGGCGGTGAGGCTACCGATGGCGATGCGAGCGGGGCTGCTGGGTTTGAAGGTGAAGGGGTTGAAGAAGGTGGTCAGAGCGGGGGCGGTGGTGCTGACGGAGACGACGTAGCTGAGGCCAGGGGCGATGTTGGAGAAAGTGTAGGCGCCGCCGGAGGCGGAGGTGGCAGTGGCGATTTGGATGTCCGGCGCATCGACGGTGCCGTTGCCGTTGGCGTCGAAGTGGAGGGTGAGGGGGATGCTGTTGATGACGGTGTCATTGGCGGCCTGGTAGATGCCGTCGTTGGCGAAGTCGGAGAAGACGAGGCCGGCGATGGTGAGGGTGCCGAGGGGGCGGTAGCCGAAGTCGATGTCGAGGCGATCGGTGGAGTTGGTGAGGGAGAGTCTGGCGAGGCCATTGAGGGGGCCTTCGGGGTCGGCAGTGAGTTGGTAGCCGGAGGGGACGCCGCTGTTGACTCTGACGACGTAGTTGCCGGTGGAGGTGCCGCCGAAGTTGTATTCACCCTGGGCGTTGGTGGTGGTGGTGCGGACGAGGACGCCGTCGGCGGGGTTGCCGTCGCTATTGGGGTCGGTCCAGAGTTGGAGTTCGACATTGGCGAGGCCGGGTTCGTTGGCGTCGCGGGTGGCGTTGCCGTTCCAGTCCTGATAGACGAGGTCACCGACTCTGGCGCCGCCGACGGTGACGGGGGCGATGAGGCCGGTGGCGTACACTTTGTCGTCGTAGTCGACGGCGTAGCGGTTGAAGTATTGGCCGGGGGCCTGGGTGGTGGAGAGTTCGGCTTCGAAGAAGATTTCGAGGGTTTTGCCGACGTCGAGGGCGCGATTGATGACGAATTCGGGGCGGCCGGGGACGGTGGCGGAGGGGACGACGACGGTGTTGGCGGTGCGGGCGCCATTGATGAACTGGTCGACGGTGCGGGTGTAGCGGAAGCCGTCGGGGAGGAATTCGCGGACTTTCCAGGGGGAGCGGTTGGGGCAGGCGCCGTCGTTGCGGACGACGATTTTATAAATGACTTTGCCGCCGGGGGCGGCGGTGGTGGGGGTGACGGATTTGTCGCCATACATGATGGCGATGAAGTCGGAGGTGACGGTGTCTGCGGCTTCTTTGGGGGTGGGGAATTCGTTGGAGCGGATGGTGGCCTTGTTGGTGATGAGGCCGGTGGTGTTGGCGCGGACGTTGATGCGGAGGGTGCGGGTGGATTGAGGGGGGAGGGTGCCGAGGTTCCAGCGGAGGGCGCTGGGGCCGGCGTTTTGAGCGGGGGTGGCGCTGACGAAGGTGAGGGAAGCGGGGAGGGGGTTTTCGAGGATGGCGTTGGTCATCGGCAAGTTACCGAGGTTGGTGATGCGGACGTCAAACGAGAAAAGCTCGTTCGGGAGAACGATCTTTTTGGAGGCGACCATTTCGATCATGGGGGAGGCACTCAGGCCGATGACGGAGGGTTTGTAGTAACGCCAGACGTGGTCTTTGTTGCCGTATTCGCCGCCGGCGTCACCACCGAAAGTTTCGCCGAAGAGTTGGAGGTAACCGTTCGGATCGAAGGGAGCGCCGGATTCGCCTGGGTTTTTGAGGATTTTGACTTTGATGCGGCAGTATTCGGGGCGGTAGAGTTCTAGGCCACCCCAGGAGAGGCGGAGGGCTTTGGGGCTGGTGGAATCGGTCCAGCTGGTGGTGGGAGGGAGGGGGCTGCTGGGGGAGACTGCGACACCGTAGTTCTCGCCATTGACGCCGACGAGGTCGAGGGCGGAGGTACCGCGGCGACCGGGGGTGTCTTTGGCGATTTCGCTGCCGGCGTAGCGGATGCGTCTCCAGGGGCCGACCTGAAGGGAGTTGCGCATGCGGTTGGGGTTGGAGGGGTTAGCGTCCCAGTAGGCCTTGTTGAAGCCCCAGGCATAGCCGCTTTCGGGACCGGCGACTGGGGTGCCGGTGCCCCAGGGGGTGTTGCCGCGGCCATCGGGGTCGATGATGGGTTTGCCGGGGGTCTTGACGCCGAAGCCGAACATTTGGTGGGCGTCCCAGAGGGTGGTGGGAATGATGGTGTCGCCCTTGTTGTTCTGGATGGCGTTGTCGCTGGTGCCGGGGTTTTTGTCGATCCCGCCGCTGTTGACCCAAGACTGCCAGGCGGTGGCGGGGTCGGTGGAGTAGAAGATGCCGGTGTCGCCATAGAGACCTGCGAGGGTGCCCCAGGGGATGCATTTGAGGTCGACGGAGAGGGCGGAGATGCCGAGGACGTTGGGACCGAGTGTGAAACCGGCGAGGTCGATGGGTGCTTGGACGTCGATGGGGCCCTGGCCATGGACGAGAGGGGACTGGCCCTTCATGGCGAGGGGCTGGAAGGTGCCGTTGTCCTGGACGACGCCGTATTCGGCGCCGACGATTTGGCTACCGACTGGCACGAAAAAGGTGGAGTAACCGCCCGCACCGGTTTTGGTGCCGGCGTTGGGGGTGGCTTTGAGGATGACGCCGACGGTGTCACCGGCTTGCATGAGGGGTTGGTTGGCGGCGGCGCGGGACTGGACGAGGGCGGTGGTTTCTTTGTCGAAGATCAGGTAATTGATCTGCATGTCGAGGTTGTGAGACCAACCTGTGGCACCACCGAAGAGGAGAAGAGTCACCAGGGAAATCCAAGCACGCCTGAGGAGGCGTGGGAGCTGGGAGGGAAAGTTCTGGGTGTGCATTAATGCCTACGGTAATTATAAGAAGTATAATTGAAATGGTGGATTTGTAAATTGTATGTTTTGAGTTTTTGAGGAAAAGGGGAGAAAGATTGGGTGTTGGACGGGTTTTTTTGGGTTTTCGGGGGGGTAGGGTCGAGATTGGGCGGGTGAAGTCCTGCTGGGTGGGGTGTGATGCAGGGGCTTTTGCTGCGGAGGGGGGCAAGCCAGTGGTTGGCACCACGGCGGGTGAGCTTGCTTCACGACTGGTATTAGAGCGGCTTTGCCGCTGCTATTGAGGTGGCGGACAGGAGTGTCCGCGCTCCTGGGGGTGCGCCTTTGGCGTTGGGGATGGGGGCAGACAGGAGCGTCTGCTTCACGGGGGGGCAGACAGGGGTGTCTGCTTCACGGGGGCAGACAGGGGTGTCGGCTTCGCTATTTGAGGGTTTTGATGAAGGCGAGGACGTCGGCGAACTCCTGGGGTTTCAGGATGAGGTTCATGGGGGGCATGGGGGAGATGGGGGTGGCGGTGTAGCCTTCGGCGAGTTTGGCGTTGGGGTTGAGGAGGCTTTCGAGGATGTAGGCGGCGTCTTTGCGGGTGGCGATGCCGTCGAGGGCGGGGCCGACGGCGCTGCCCTGGCCCTTGAGGACGTGGCAGTTTTTGCAGGCGGCGACGGGGTGGGTCCAGAAGATGGTGTCGCCACGGGCGGGGTCGCCGACGAGTTTGGAGGCGTCGTCTTCGACTTCGGGGATGAGTTCGACGAGGCTGACGTCATCGAAGAAGGTGTCGCCTTTGGCGACGTGGAGGAGGTTGATGCTGGCCTGGGGGCGGTCTTTGGAGTTGAAGATGACTTCGACTTCGGTCCAATCCTGGTTGCGGGTGAGTTTGGGGGAGGTTTCAGCGCGGCCAACATGGTCATTGAGGCTGGCTTTGCCTTTGAAGGCGTGGGTTTTGATCCAGCCGCTGAGTTTGTAGTCGGTGTTGGGCTTGAGGGGGACGTTGGCGAAGAAGCTGGTGTCGGCGTCGTCGCGGGTGATGACGCGGAAGGCGTGTTTGCCGGAGTGGACGTTTTTGGGGTCGATGACGATGCCCCACTCAGCGCCGTCGTTGCCAGGTTTTTTGCCGTAGTGGCGGAGGGTCCAGGAGGAGGGGGTTTTTTTGTCTTCGGCGAGGTCTTCGAAGCCGGGGTTGGGGAGGAGGTTGGGGCCGGTTTTGTAGTTGAGGGCGTTGTGTTTTTTGCCGAGCATTTTGGCGGCTTCGGCGAGCCATTCGTCGGCTTTGACGACAGGGTCGGCGGCGAGTTTTTTGACGAGGGTTTGGATTTCGGGGGTGGTGGGGAAGTCGGCGAGTTTGATGAAGGCGGCGAGGCGGGTATTCAGATCCGGGTCAGAGAAGACGCCGGAGCCGAAGAAGAGGTCCTGGGCGGGTTTGTCGTTGCCGAGGGCGCGGACGGCGTTGCGGCGGAGGGCGGGGTCTTTTGAGATGAGGGCGGCCTGGTGGACGGATGGTGCGAGCTTTCCGGTGCCTTGCAGGGTCCAGAGTTCGTTGGCGTTGCTTGGCGCGGCTGGGCAACCGTTGGGGTCGTTGGCAGCGACCATGAGGTGCTGGGCGGTGAGGCGGCGTTCGAGGATGCCGGAGGTGAGGGAGGGTTTTTCGGGTTTGGGGTTGGTGCCTTTGGCGACGATGCGGTAGATGCGGCCGCGGGAGTGGTCGCGGAGGTCGTTTTCGTGGGCGCCGCCGACGCCGGTGGTGGCGACGAAGCCGCCGCGTTCGAGGCTGGGGGTGGGGTTGTGCTGGATGATGAAGTTTTGGAAGTCGGCGACCCAGACGGCGCCGTCGGGGCCGACTTCGGCGTGGACCGGGGAGTTCCATTCGTCGGAGCTGGCGTAGAGGTTCATGTAGTCGAGGGCTTTGTAGCCGGCGCCGTCGGGTTGGACGTCCATGAGGGCGACGACTTTCATGGTGGGTTCGCAGACCATGGCTTTGCCTTGGAAGCGGTTGGGGAGGGCGCTGCTGTAGATGAAATTGGAGCCGGCGGCGGCGGTGTAGCCGCCGAAGACGTCGACCTGGCGGAAGTTGGGGGTGATGGTGTGGCAGGTGTCGACGACATTGATTTTTTTGGCGGTCTGGCCTTGGGAGCCTTCGGGGTAGGCGGTGGCGGGGATGCCGCCGAAGAAGATGGGGGCGCCGTTGGCCGTGCCGCCGAATTGGTCACCGGCGTCGTTGGTGCTGTGGGCCCAGGAGTTGTTGGTGAAGCGGTGGAGGAACTCGAGCTGGGAGCCGTCCGGTTTGAAGCGGTAGGTGCCCATGGCGAACTGCTGTTTTTTGCCGCCGACGATGCCTTCGATGCCGGAGTAGCCAACGCAGCCGTAGATCCAGTTGTCGAAGCCGTAGTGCAAATTGCTGGCCTGGGCATGGGTGTCACGGATGCCCCAGCCGTCGATGACGGTTTCGCGGATGTCGGCTTTGTCGTCGCCGTTGGTGTCTTCGAGGTAGATGAATTTGGGGGGGGCGGCGACGATGATGCCTTTGCGGGCGAAGACGATGCCGGTGGGGAGGTTCAGTTTGTCAGCGAAGACGGTGAATTTGTCGGCTTTGCCGTCGCCGTCGGTGTCCTCGCAGATCTTGACGCTGTCCTGGCCTTCACCGGAGTCGGAGATGCCGTGGGGGTAGTCGCGGGTTTCGACGACCCAACAGCGGCCGCGGTCATCCCAGGCGAAGGCGATGGGTTTGGCGATGTCGGGTTCGGCGGCGAAGAGTTTCAATTCGAGATCGGCGGGGACCTGGGTGCGCTCCATGCTGCCTTTGACGGAGAGGGGGAGCTGGAGGGTGAGGGGTTCGGGGCGCTTTTCGTAGTTGGCGACTTGGGGGTGGGGTTTGCGTTTTTCGGGGTCGCGTTGGGCGAGGAAGGCGTTGTAGGAGGCGACGCGGTCGGGGGCGAGTTTGGCAAGGAGGGTTTTGGCGGAGAGGTCGTCGCCTGGTTTGACGACGAGGTCGTAGGGGGCGTCGATTTTTTCTTTGGCGTAGTCGAAGTAGATGGCGTCGCGGCCGAGGTCGCGCATGGCGTCGTGGAGGGGGCCGACGGAGGTTTGGGCGGTGCCTTCGGGGTCGAGGTAGAGGACGCGGATCGGGTTGGCGAAGGAAGGGAGGGTGGTGGCCAGGGTGAGGGTGGCGAGGAGGAGGCGGGTGGGGGACATGGCGGGGGAGGTGAGTGAGAATAACGAATTCAAATGGGTGATCGCACGGACATTGATTGTGTGAAATCGGACATTGGGGTTGAAGGGGTGAGAAGTGTGGGCAGGGTGGGGGGATGGAGAAGCCGAGCGAATTGAGGAAACGCTTTTTGAAGCGGATGGGGGCGGAGAGTCCGTTTTATTTGTTGTTCAATCACCTGCCGAGGGTGTCGTTTTTTGCGAAGGATGAGGCGTTTCGGTTGGTAGCGGCGAACCTGCACTTTGTGGAGCGGCTCGGATTTAAGACGGAGGAGGAGGTGCTGGGGAAGGATGACTTCAGTTTGTTTCCGGCGCGGTTGGCGGAGAATTTTCGGCGCGATGATGAGGAGGTGATGCGGACGGGGGAGGCGAAGTTAGGGATCGTGGAATTGTTTTTCAATCGCCAGGGGATTCCGGACTGGTTTGTGACGCACAAGCTGCCGGTGTTCGATGATGCGGGGAAGGTGATGGGGATCATGGGGATCGTGCGGGCGCACGGGAGCGCGCCGGACGAGGTGTTTCCGCATCGGCAAATTGATCGTGCGGTGGAGCACATTCGGACGCGGTTCCGGGAGAAGATTTCGGTGCCGGAGCTGGCGGAGCTGGCGTGTGTGTCACCGCGGCAGTTGCACCGGAAGTTTGTGGAGGCGTTTGGGATGAGTCCGCAGGCGGTGGTGATGAAGGTGCGGATTCAGGCGGCGTGCGAGCTGCTGGCGGATCCGGATCGGCAGGTGGGGGAGATTGCGCGGGAGGTGGGGTTTGCGGATCAGAGTTCCTTCACTCAACATTTTCAGAAGCACATGGGGCTGACGCCGTTGCGGTATCGGCGGCAGTTTCGGTGAGGGGGATTACTGGCAGAAAGAAGGGGGGCAGAAAAAAGGGGAGAGGGATGGGGTTATTTTTTGGGTTCGGTGAGGATGGGGGTGGTGGAGATGGTGGCGGGGATGTTGCGGAGGTGGAGGTCGAGGAACTGTTGGACGCGTTGGTCGAGTTCGGGGCTGCGGAAGCCGTGGCCGCCGTTGGTCATGGTGATGAGGAGGGATTCGACTCCGGCTTTTTTCAGGGCGGCGTCGATTTCCTGGCCTTGGGCATAGGGAACGAGGGGGTCTTGGGTGCCGTGGGCGGTGAGAAAGGGGGCGTCACCGGGGGAGACGTGGGTGACGGGGGAGGCTTCGGTGGCGATTTCGGTTCGGTCTTGGACGCGGCCGCCGAGGAGGAGGGCTTCGGGGTAGTCGGCGGTTTTGCGGTCGACGGTGCTTTCCTGTCTGATCATGGTGAGGAAGTTTTCCGGGCCGAAGAAGTTGATGACGCAGGTGACTTGGCTGTTTTGGTCGAGGTGTTTGCCGAGGGTGCCTTCGAGGGATTTGACGTCGCCACTGGTGCCGAGGAAGGAGACGAGGTGGCCGCCGGCGGAGGTGCCCCAGACGGCGATTTTGGCGGGGTCGAGGTTGTACTCTTTGGCGTTGGCTTTGATCCAGCGGATGGCGGCTTTGCAGTCGTGGATTTGGGCGGGCCATTGGGCTTCGTTGGTGAGGCGGTAGCCGACGGAGATGCCGGCGTAGTGGCCGCTGGCGATGTAGGGGGCGATGTTGTTGATGCCGCTGGCTTTGTCGCCGCCTTTCCAACCGCCGCCGTGGATGAAGACGATGACGGGGAGTGGGGTGGTGGCTTTTGGTGCTTTGGGGAGGTAGAGGTCGAGGCGCTGGCGGGGGTTTTCGGTGTCGGCGTAGGGGAGGTCGAGTTTGGCGTCGATGCCTTCGGGGAGTCGGGGCGTTTTGGGGCGGTTTTGGGAGGTGCGGGCGGTGACGGCCTGGTGCTCGGATTTGGAGATGAAGCCGTTCTTGTCGGTGTCGACGCGGTCGAAGTTTCGGCGGAGATTTTCGGGGAGTTCCTGGAGGGAGAGCTGGCCGTCGTTGTTTTGGTCCCAGGCTCTGAAGAGGTCGGGCTGCTGGGCGGAGGCGATGAGGGTGGTGAGGAGGAGGGCGAGGAGGGGCTTCATGGTTGGGGGGAGAAACACGCGGGGGGTGGGGGAGTTGCGTGGGGGCTGGGTTTTACACCGCAGAGAGGGGATGGCCGCAGAGGAGGGGAGTTGGATGGTCAGTCGAGGCTTTGGGCGATGGCTTGGCCGGCGAGGTGGGCGGTGGTCCAGGCGGCTTGGAAGTTGAAGCCGCCGGTGACGCCGTCGATGTCGAGGATTTCGCCGGCGAAGTGGAGGCCGGGGACGAGGCGGCTTTCCATGGTTTTGAAGTGGACGTCGCCGAGGTGGACGCCGCCGCAGGTGACGAACTCGTCTTTGTTCATGCTTTTGCCGTCGACGGCGAAGGTGCAGGCGCCGAGTTCCTGGGCGAGGCGGCGGGCGAGGGGGCTGGGGAGGTGGGGCCAGCGGAGTTCGGGGAGGTTGGGGTGGAGGGGGGCGAGGGCGGCTTCGACGAGGGTTTTCCAGAGGCGGGTGGGGATGTCGAATTGGGGGTCGTTGAGGAGGCTTTTGCGGGGGGAGGTGGTGCGGAGTTGGTCGAAGCGCTGGAGGATTTGGGGTTCGGTGGCGCGGCCGGTCCAGTTGACGAGGATGTCGAAGCGGTAGTCGAGTTGCTGGAGGTGGCGGGCGCCCCAGGCGGAGACTTTTAATATGCCGGGGCCGCTGAGTCCCCAGTGGGTGATGAGGACGGGGCCGGTGGCTTGGAGGCGGAGCTTGGGGTCGGTGGAGAGGACCTGGACGGTGGCGTCGGGGACGGCGAGGCCGGGGAGGTCGGTGAGGCGGGGGTCGGTGATTTTGAAGGTGAAGAGGGAGGGGGCGGCGTCTTCGATGCGGTGGCCGAAGCTGGCGGCGAGGTGGGCGCCGATGGGGTTGCGGGTGCCGCCGAGGGTGAGGAGGAGGCGTCGGGTGGTGAGGGTTTCGTTGGGGGTGAGGTGGAGGTGGAAGGTGCCGTCGGGGGTGAGGGCGGCGGTGTTGAGGGCGGTGTGTGTGCAGACGATGACGCCGGCGTTTTTGGCAGCGGAGAGGAGGCAGTCGATGATGCTTTGGGAGGAGTCGGACTGGGGGAAGACGCGGCCGTCGGGTTCGATTTTGAGGGGGACGCCGCGGTTTTCGAACCAGGACATGGTGTCGGCGGGGCCCCAGTGGTTGAAGGGGCCGATGAGTTGTTTGGAGCCTCGGGGGTAGAACTGGGTGAGGGAGCGGGGGTCGAAGCAGGCGTGGGTGACGTTGCAGCGGCCTCCGCCGGAGATTTTGACTTTGCCGAGGACCTGGCTGGTTTTTTCGAGGATGAGGACGCGGGAGCCGGGGCGGGCTTCGGCGAAGGTGATGGCGCCGAAGAAGCCGGCGGCTCCGCCGCCTGCAACGACGAGGTCGAAGGGGGGAGAGGAGGCGTCGGTGGGAGGGGCGCTCATGGGTGGGCTACCATGGGCGCGGGTGAGGGGCGGGCCAAGGGTGAATTTTGACCGGTGGTTGAGATGCTGGTCACGCTGCCCAGCGGCGGGCGATTTGTCGGTCTGGGTTAGGGGAGGGTGATGAGGCGGGTGGAGCCGTCGCTGAAGGTGGCGCGGAGGAGGGTGGTGCCGTTGGAGGAGATGACGCTGGAGAGGCCTTTGCGACCGAGGCCGGAGGGGTCGGTGGTGGAGAGGTTGGCGGGGGTGAGGCTGGTGAGGCGGGTGGCGCCGAGGTAGGGGGC
>JAIYDW010000055.1 GCA_027487315.1 Verrucomicrobiaceae bacterium
CAAAGCGACCTCACCCGCAATGGCGAGTTCTTCAGCGTCATGCTCATCGCCCTCACCAACGCCGGCCTGCTCATGCTCATGTTCATCTCCGCCTCCCCCCACCCGGAAATGGGCCTCGCCCAAACCCTCCGCTGCTGGTGGGGCGTCGCCACCAGTCTCCTCCCCTGGTCCGTCTAGCTTGACGCAAGCTAAACAGGCTTGATCTCCAAACCCGCCAGCCAAGGCGCAGAAATCACCGGTGGCATCCCGCCAAAAGGCTGATACGCAGGCAGCTGAATGATGCTCATGCTGTGGGCCTGACTGGCAATGAAAAACAAAGCCTCAGCGCAGTCCGTCGTCTGAATCATCGCCGCGCGATGCTCCGGATTCGGCAGCACCGGACGCTTGTCCACGATCGGCGTATTCGCCTCCCCGGGCGCGTACTCAGAAAGCACTATCCCATGCGCATTGAGCTGGGCTCGCGCCGTGAAAAGCAAACCATGCACCGCCCACTTGCTCGCCGTGTACGGCACACCCGCATAAGAGTCAAACCCATGCCCGGCCGTGGACGACACCACCACAATCTTACCCCCGCCATTCGCCGCCATCGGCTTCGCAACCGCCTGGATCATGTTCACCACACCCAGCACATTGATGTCCATGACCTTCTGCCAAGTCTCCAAACTGGCGATTCTCCCCGGGTCACCATGGGCCATGAAACGGTCAGGCGTATTGATCCCAGCCGTATGAATGAGCACGTTCGGCGCACCATGCTTCAATACAACTTCCATCGCACTTCCAATGCTGGCCGCATCAGCCACATCACAAACCACAGGCACAATGTTCGGTGAAAAATTGGCACATTCCTGGAGCGATTCCAAAGTGCGCCCAAACACAAACGTCTTCGCACCAGCCTCCGCAAACCGCTTCGCCGCAGCCTGCCCCATCCCGCCACCCCCACCGGTGACAATCACAATCTGATCTGTCCAATTTGGAACCATCTTGCATTCCTAGCCGAGCCCCATCCACTCGTCCAGCCCATCGCTTTGGCAAATTTAGGGCAGCACGCCCAAAAACCATCCAAGACTGTCATCCGAACCCCCTCCAGCTTCCCAAAATGCCCCTTTTCCTGACACCATGAAGCAAGTCACCATCATCGGCGCTGGTGTCATCGGACTCACCACAGCCCTCTATTGCGCCAGACGCGGCATGAAGGTCACCCTGATCGAAAGAAATCTCCCTCAGCGCGACGGCTGCTCCTTTGGCAACGCAGGCATGATCGTCCCCAGCCACTTCATCCCGCTAGCAGCCCCGGGCATGGTCAAACTCGGCCTCAAATGGATGTGGAACCCCGAATCACCCTTCTACATCAAACCCAGACTCAATCTCGACCTCATCACCTGGAGTTTGCGCTTCTGGCAGGCCTCCACTCAACAAAAAGTCGATCGCGCCGCCCCCGTCCTGCGCGACCTGAGCCTGCTAAGCCGCCAAAGCTTCGAAGAGATCGGTCTCGACTTCGGCCTCGTCAAAAAAGGCCTGCTCATGCTCTGCAAAAAGCAACAAACCCTCGATGAAGAAGCCCACATGGCCCAACACGCTCGCGCTCTCGGCATCCCAGCCGAAGTGCTAGATTCCAAAGCCACCGCAGCCCTCGATCCATCCGTCACCATGGATGTCGCAGGCAGCGTCTTCTTCCCCAAAGATTGCCATCTTTCTCCCGAACGATTCGTCGCCGCCATCGAAGCCGAACTGAAAAGCCTCCAAACAAAGATTCTCTGGCAAACCGAGGTGCAGGGCTTCGCAACGGAAGCAGGCCTCATCAAGGCCGTCAAAACCAGCCAAGGTGAAATTCCCACCGATGAACTCGTCCTCAGTGGCGGCGTTTGGTCCGCTGAAATCGCCCGCGCATTGCACCTGAAACTCCCCATGCAAGCAGGCAAAGGCTATAGCCTGACCCTCAAGAATCCCCGCCAACTTCCAGCCCTCTGCAGCATCTGCACCGAAGCCCGCCTCGCCGTCACCCCCATGAACGGTTCCCTCCGATTCGGCGGCACGATGGAACTGGCGGGAATCGACGAAACCATCAATCCATGCCGCATCAAAGGCATCGTCCGTGCCATACCCGACTACTTCCCTGCCTTCAAGGAAAGCGACTTCGCTGAAATCCAACCCTGGAGCGGTATGCGCCCCTGCTCACCCGACGGACTCCCCTACATCGGCCGCACCCAGCGCTGGAAAAACCTCTCCCTCGCCGCAGGCCACGCCATGATGGGCCTAAGCCTCGCCCCCGCCACCGGCCAAATCATCGCCTCAATCCTTGAGGGCGAGCCCACTCCAATCCCTCTTTCACTCTTCGACCCGGATCGATTCAGCTAACTTTTTCCACCTTTACGGCACACGCCTTATAGCCCGGCTGCCTGCTTTCCGGGTCAAACACACCCAAAGTCACCTTGTTCACGTCCGGGTCATGCATCGGCAAAAACACCTGCCCACGCCTCATCGTGCTAGTCTCACGGACCCACGCCTCCACCTCACCCCTTTTCGATACCACGCGCACTCGATCCCCATCATCAAGTCCCTGCCCCACCAAATCCTCCGAGTTCATGTCCAAAAGCAACCTGTCCGAATGCAACTTTCTAAGCAAAGCCGACTTCTTTGTCCTTGTCTCCGTGTGCCATTGAGCGCTACTCCCTCGACCCGTTATCAACAATAAAGGAAAGTGTTCATCAGGCACTTCCGGCAGACCCTTTGGCTCTTCGAAAATAAAATTTGCCTTCCCGGTTGGCGTATAAAAGCGACCGTCCTCAAAAAGTCGTCTCTCGGTTCTCTTTGCGTCTCTCTTCGGACCAGACTCAGCCAACGGCCACTGAATCCCCCCACAAACCTCAAGCATGTCGAAGCCCTCAATCCCACTGATATCACACGGCTGACCACGGCTCACTCGGGTCATTAAACGAAATACTGCCTCCGGGCTTGTCCATTCCCGAAACATCTCACCGCAGCCCCACCCATCGGCAATCAAACGGAAGATGGAAAAATCAGCCAACGCTTGCCCGGGTGCCTTGGACACTTTCCGACTCACGCCAAATCGACGTTCCGCATTGATGAACGTCCCGTCCTTCTCCCCCCAAGCCGCAGCAGGCAAATACAGATGCGCTAACTTCGCGGTCTCAGTGTTCGAATACATGTCTTGCACCACAAAGAACTCCAGTTTCTTCACCGCATCGGTAAATGACTTTTGATTGATCCATGAATGCCCAGGATTCGTCGCAATCATCCAGAGCCCCTTGATCTTCCCATCGTGGATTCCTTGAATGATTTGATCGTAAGCCCAACTGTTCTCTTTCGGAATACGCTCCTCAGGAATCCCTAACACACCCGCCACCTTCATCCGATCCTCATCCTTCGTAAAATCGTGCCCTCCCAACAAACAGGTTGTATTCGAAAACAAACGCGACCCCATGGCATTGCACTGCCCCGTAATCGAATTTGGCCCAGTACCAGGGCGCCCAATGTTCCCTGTCATCAGACAAAGGTTGATGATCGCCTGCGCCGTACGCGTCGCCTGATGCCCCTGATTCACACCCATCGTCCACCACATCGACACCCGCTTGCCCTTAGCAATAAGATCCGCACATCGTTCAAACACTTCCATCGTCAACCCCATCATCAATAGATGCTTGCTTGGCTCATAGTCCTCCAAAAACTCACAGAACGCCTCAAAGCCGGCCGTCGACTTCTCGACAAATTCACGATCCACTACGCACCGTTTGAGCATTTCATGGGCCAGGCAATACAACAGCACAATGTCCATTTTCGGTGCTATCGGCACATGCAATGTCCCCGCCATCGCCGTCTCAGTCATCCTCGGATCAATCACAATGATCTCAGGACTGTTCCGATTCCTCTCCACCCTCTGCCACATGATGGGATGTGCGATCGCTGGATTACTCCCCACAAACACCAGCACATCACTCTCTTCAAAATCCGCATAAGTAAACGGCGGCGCATCGAAACCAAAGCTCTGCTTGTACGCCGTCACAGCCGTCGCCATGCATTGCCGCGTATTGCCATCTCCGTGAATCATCCCCATCCCAAACTTGGCCAATGACCCAAGAAAGGCCATCTCTTCCACCATGATTTGACCCGTACTCAAAAAAGCAGTGCTTCGAGCCCCATGCTTCGCTTGAACCTCCTTGAACCGGTCACAAAACACCCCAAGAGCCTCGCCCCAGCCTACCGCTTTCCCGCTCACCATCGGCGTCGTCCCACGATCATCCGACCAAAGTGGAGTCAACGCCTCCCACCCCTTAGGACATGCCATCCCCAGGTTAACGGGATACTCCGGATCGGGTGTCACATTGATCGCCTGCCCCTGCGAATCCAAATGCACCTTGAGACCGCATCCCGTCGCACAAAACCCGCAAATTGCCTTGGCAACACTCACCGGCTTAAGCGACGTCGGCAGCTGCCCCAAGCCGAAACGTCCAGGCTCCCGCAACAACTCCCGTGTCATCGCCCCGTCCCATTCTCGAAGTGGCGGAATCGACATCATGCCCCAGGCATCCTCCAAGCCTTCACCGTTTTGAAATACAACGCACGCTCCAAGATCTCAACTCCAACAAGTCCAGCCAACGCAAAAACAGGACTAACCCACGTCAAACCCATCACGCCAATAGCACCCATCACTCGTGCCCACGTCCATCTCGGTAGCGCTTCCCAGTGCATTCGACTCCGGTAGCTCTTTCGGTTCCACCCAACATTCAAAACTTCCCACCCTAGTTTAGCCCCTTGGACTGCCACCGCGAACCCAACCCAATGTCCATTCACACACGCCATCGCCAAAGCCATGAACAACGCCACAGTCCCGAAAAATCGAACCGCAGTGTTCCCCATCGACCAGTCCGGCCTTTGGGTGTCGACATACACCATGATTGAACAATACACGCCCAACACTCCAGCCCCTACCGCCCACCAAGCACTCCACCCGATTAGAACCGCCGCACCCGCTCCAGCAAACCCACCAACCACCATGATCTCACGGCTCAACCAACTCTTACGCCACCCCAAGAAAACCCGCCAAGCCCGCAACGGCTGACCCAAGTGCAGCACACTTGCGGCCAAGCCCGCCTGCAAAAGACCGTTGGCCACCCATCCAAGCCAATCCTGACCCGAAACCGCCGTCGCCACAAACACACCCAGCGCCGCCTGAGTCAACACAAGCATCACCACAAGCGGCCAATGCGCATGCTCCACCCTTAATGTCCCTTCATCCGCTGCCTCAGCACTCTCCGGCATCTTCTTGGAAGAAAAATAACTCGTCGTAGGTCGAGTGTAGGAACTCCTCACCACCCCAGGCAAAAGGCTCTCCGCCGCCTCGCCCAACTCCCGCTCCCGCGGAACGATCTGAATTCCAATCGCTCCGTTCGGACAAGCCTGCACACAAGCAGGTGCCTCCCCTTCAGCCAGACGCGATGAGCACATGTCACACTTTCGCACGATGCCTAGCCGCAGATTAAATTTTGGCACCTCATAAGGACACTTCAGCATGCAGTAGGAACAGCCAATGCACTGATCGTCCAAGTGCCGAACGATTCCTGTTTCAGCATCTTTCTCATAAGCCAAAACCGGACATCCATTCGCGCAGGCAGGATCTTCACAGTGATGGCAAGCAGTAGTCACCGTTTGCGTGTAAACGGGAGCTTGCCGTGTCATCAGCGCACCCACATCCCTCCAACTTTCATCATCGTCCAATCCGTTCAGCGAGTGGCAAGCCGCCACACAAGCCTTGCAGCCCGTGCACTCATCCAATTTCACCTCAAAGGCATACTGCTCCCCTTGGCTTGGCTTCGCCATCGGAATCAACTGCCGATAGTGCCCTGCCATCAATGGCTCTTCCTCATGCCACTCGGAAAAGGCCATAACGGCTGTTTCCAGCTTACCCTGCTCAGCCAGAAGTTCTTCAAGAAGCAGACTTCCGCCGACACCAGCCACTCGTGGTTTGATGCCGACCGACTCCGGGCTGCAAGCGTTCATGACACGAACGCCTCCTGCAACTGGCCGACAGAGTGACGATTGCAAAACGCATGAAAGCTTTCTCCCTCCTGCCTTCGGGACTGATAGCCCTTCAACATCGCCTCAAGCACTTCTACCAACTCTTCAGCGGGGACACCCGCAAAAACTTGTCGCCCAATCTTTCGATTGTCTCCAAACCCCCCTCCAACGGTGATGTGATATCCCTCTCCAGAAGCCGTCTTTACCTTCGTCCCCAACAGTCCAATGTCACCCATGAAATGTTGAGCGCAACTGTGCGCACACCCTGTAAAATGAATGTTAACGGGTCGATCCAATACCACCCGCTTATCCAACGCATTCATCACCGCAATCGCGTGACCCTTGGTATCCGTCGCCGCGAATTTACAGTATCGGCTTCCAGTACACGCAATGAATCCACTCTTCAAATTTGACTGCTCAGTCGGAAAGCCCGCTTTCCTTAAAGCCTTCGCCGCACTTCCGACAAAAGCCTCTTTCACATTCGGAACAATCACATTCTGCCAAACCGTCAACCTCACTTCACTCGTTCCGTAGCTGTCCGCAATATCGGCCAGTCGATCCAGCTGCTTGTCTGTCATCTGGCCCACCGGCACTTGCGCCCCAAGGTAAAACAAACTCTTTTGTTTTTGTGGATAAACCCCGATGTGGCTGTGCCCCTGCTGGGAAAATTCACGTGGCATCTGCGCGGTGGAATCGGCAGCCAAACGGATCAACTTAAAATCCAACTGCTTCTCCGTCTCCATCAGCACGCCTTCCAACCCCAGCGCTTCAACCACATACTTAAACCGAGCCTTCTTCCGGTTGGTGCGGTCTCCGTGCTCAATAAAAACTCGCAACAAAGCGACAATCACTTGATTTAACTTCGCCTCAGGCACCACAACACCCCAGTCACTGGCGAAAGTCTGATGCCCAGTCACTCCTCCCAGAGCAATCCTAAAGTAGACCCCAGGATCGATTCCCTCCGCATTCTCGCCAATCCTCACGGCCGATGCACCAATGTCGTTGGTATCTTCCACGCTGCTAATCAACCCACCCCCATCATACGCAATGTTGAACTTCCTCGGCAGGTCGTAAAACTCCCGACCCGAAATGATCAGCGTTCCCAACTCATTCACTAGCGGCCGCACATCTGTAATCTCATGCGGATCATATCCCGCACAAGGATTCATGGTTATGTTCCGAATGTTATCCGCCCCCGCCCCACGTGAATGCAAACCGCACCCTTGAATCCGTCGCAACACCTCAGGACAATCTTTGGGCTCAATCAAACGAACCTGAAAATTGTTCCGTGTTGTGATTTGGATGTAACCCGTTGTCAATTCCCGGGCAATCGCCGCCAACTCCCGAAGTTGAAAAGACTTCACGACTCCCCCGGGTATGCGCAATCGGCACATGTAACCGTCCTTGACAGGGTTCAGCCAAAACAATCCATTCCACTTGAATCGAAACACATCCTCACTCTCCGGCTTTGCATTCCATCTTGCCTTCAAGATCAACTCCTCCGTCGCATCCAAAGGATTCAACTCTCTCTTAATGCGCTCCTCCTTCGTAAGATCCTCCCAGTTAACACCTACCTTTTCCTCGACCTTGACGCTTACACCCGCAACGTCGCCAAAAGTGACTCCCTGCGCCGCTACGCCCGCAAAGAAGCCTTCCAGATAGCGCTTCTGCTCACTGGAAAAATCACCTGTGGTAGAAAGCTGCGAAACCATAGTCGTGTCAGTCAAGTTTGAATTCAATACACATCCCGCGCATAGCGCTTCGCCTTCTTCAGCGCCGCCACATAGGCCACAGCCTCATCACCAGACTTGCCTCCATGAACCTGAACGACCTCGTGTAAGGCAGCATCCACATCCTTCGCCATTCGCGAGGCATCGCCACAAACATAGAAGTGAGCGCCTTCTTCTAGCCAGGCCCACAGCATCGCTCCCTTCTCAATCATCCGATGCTGCACATAAACCTTCTCCGCTTGATCCCTGGAGAAAGCCAAATCCAGCTCAGTCAGCAAGCCAGACTCTTTCCACCCCTGAATCTGTTCTCGATACAAAAAATCCGTCTCCGCACGCTGATCACCGTAAAAAAGCCAATTCTTGCCACTAGCATGCGTCGCCTCACGTTCTTCCAAAAAGGCACGGAACGGCGCGATACCCGTGCCAGGCCCAACCATAATCACCGGCACTGCTTCGGAAGCAGGCAATCGGAAGTGCTTAGCCACCTGAAAGAAAATACCAGTCGTTTCCCCAATCGGAAGACGATCCGCCATGAAAGTCGACGCCACCCCCTCATGGGCTACCCCACCCACTTCATATCGAACTGCTGCTACACACAAATGCACCTCATTTGGATGAGCCTTCAAAGACGAAGCAATGGAATAAAGTCTTGGCTGCAATTTGCGCAAACTTGAGACCCAACTTGTGAGGTCAGTCGGACCATCAGGGATTACCCCATGGAACTTCCGACATTCATAATAGCCCAAAAGCGCTTCCCTTAAGGTCGCCTCTCCACCGTCAGGAAGCGGCACCACCGCGGACGCATTCAACCTATGCGCCGCGATGATGCCATCCACCATCAATGGACCATTTCTGGCAAAGACTCCGAGTGCATCGCCCGGTTCATAACTCAATCCTGATCCCTCCAGGGAAAACGCCAGATGGCGTGTATCCTTCGCCGACCCCTCTGCGTTCAACGCCACATTAGCAACCAAAGCCGCAGGAAATGGCTTCTTTTTTGACCATCCCACATCCACCTCTTCAACTGCCTTCGAAACAGGCTCAGCCGCAACTTGCTTATCCAAACCCTCCCCAAAGACCTTCCAGGCCATCGCCGCCCAGGCCGAAGCCGGTTCGTCAAAATCCACATCGCAATCGACTCGGTCAATCAAACGCTTAGCGCCAAGCGCAGCCAAGCGCTCATCGATCATCTTTCCCGCTAAACAAAAAGTATCCCCGTAATTGTGATCACCCAAAGCAAGCACTCCATACCGTACCCCATCAAGCACGGGCGAGGACCCATTCTGATTCAGTTGTTCCCAAAACGAAACCGCATTGTCCGGCATCTCCCCCTCTCCCCAAGTGCTCGTTATCAGCAGGAGATTCGGATGCTTAATCAAATCGGCAGCTTGCAGCGAGTCGAGACCTGCGACACACGCCGCAAACCCCCGACTCGCTGCTTCCTTGGCCAGCCGCTTGGCCAAACTTTCTGCATTCCCACTCTGACTGCCAAAAGCAATCGTGAGCGGTATCTTCGCTGCTACACCCTCAATGAGCCCAGTTCTCGCCGTGCCACGATTTAGCGCGCCAGCAAGGAATCCGTTCAACCACGCGCGCTGTTCAGCCGTGAATGGAGCAGATTCAGGAATCAAAGGAACAAGGCTCATAAGGTGAGACGCAGCTAAAGTCTGTTAAAAGTTAATTTGCACCTGGGCATACGCGAAATTCGCATCATCGGCAGCACCAGTGTCAGACAGATAATCTCCGGCGAAGAAGTGGCTGTAACCCAACAAGAAACTCAGATTCTTGTTGTACTTGTATGCCACTGTCACATCCAGTTCCGATCCTCTAAATGCGCTGGCACCGGGTGCAACGCCACGAACTTGAGTGAATCCGTTCACGCGATACCACGCATCGTTACTCGTCGCATTCCAATAGAGGTGATAGTCGAGCGAAAGCTTAAGTTTTTCAGTCGGTTGCACACTCAGATTGAACTGGGGATTGTGCATGTTAACCCATCCAGTCGTATCCATGAAACCATAGAACAAATGGTTTGTCGGAAACAGGTTTTGGAATGTGCCCACATCACCATCGCCCGCGTTGCTGTCGCCCGTCGCATAATTGTATTGAAACCCAATGTTTGGCTTCCAAGTGCTGTCATACTGGTATCCTACTTTCCAGTGACCGGCAAAAGCCGCCAAATCCTTATCGGCTACCTCACCAAACTGAACAGCCATCTCGGTGTTGTAGTAAAATCCACCCATCTTCTTCGGATCACCTTTCCAAAGGGTGCCGAGGGTGACAAAGTTACTGCTCCCGGCGGGAGTATTCTGGTCTAGATGGAACGCATAAAAATCCGTCGTCGTATTGAACGGCACCCACTTGGTTGCCAGATACGCTCCAGAAAAGATTTGATCACGCCCACTCTCACCAAACCAGTCGGATTCGTTAAAAGTACCGTCCTCAAAATTAACGACACTCGAAGTAAACAAATCCAACGACCAGGACTGCGCCGCAAAACGCAGCTTCGCTGCATCAAAAGTGCGGGAGGGGTTCAACCACTCCAAAGGCCCAACTAGGCGTTGATCTCCATAGGACAGCTTCTGGCGACCCACCTTAAAGCTGAGACCCTCCGTTTGACTTCCCAGCATCATCCAACCTTCAAGTAGGTCAAAGGTGTCATCACCTTCTGCCCCCAACTGGCCGATCACGTTTGGACGATCGGAATCAATTTCCCTCGCATCCTGACCTTGCGCATAAAACGACAGCCATGAAGTGGGTTTGATGAGCATACCCAATCGCACACGCTGCAATAGCCAGGAATCATCGGTCAACGAATCGATTCCGCTATTGAAGTCGAAATTGTTGTCCCGAACCTCATACCGCATCTTCTCTTCAAAATCGAAGACCAGTTTGCCATCCATAAAGGACAACGGATTACCAGCAGGTGGAGTGACAGCCACCGGAGGCGGTGCCTTGGCTAAATCGCCGCCGCTGGCGATAGACGCAGCGCCGAGCGCCGCAAACAGGAGAGTTTTGTGTTTCATTGGGATGTTGTTGTTTTGTTTTTCGGTTTTTTCGATCAGGCGGCAGCCAAGGAAAGGGGGGCGTTCGGGGTTTCTCCTCTAGAAGGACGCAAATGAGAGCGTTCGTTGAGATAGGTAATGAGGTGCTCTCTCAATTCGTAGTATCGGGGATCCTCCATGATCTCCTTCCGCACACGCGGACGCTCAAAGGGAATGTGCAAAATCTCGCCCACTTCAGCCTCCGGTCCGTCCGTCATCATCACCACGCGATCTGACAGGTAGATGGCTTCATCCACATCGTGGGTAACCATCAAAGTCGTAATTCGATTCTTCCTCCACAAATTGAGCAAAACATCCTGTAGTTCATACCTCGTCAGTGAATCAAGCATTCCAAACGGCTCATCCAAAAGCAGCATCTTTGGCTGCAAGGCAAACGCCCGTGCAATTCCCACTCGCTGCCTCATCCCCTGCGAAAGTTCAGATGGATACTTCTGCATTGCATCCGCCAAGCCAACCACACTCAAATAATATTCCACCATCTGCCGACGCTCATCTTTCGAGGCCGTGTAGTAGACCTGTTCCACACCCAGCATGACATTCTCAAACGCTGTCATCCAAGGAAGCAGACACGGAGACTGAAACACAATGCCCCGATCCGGCCCAGGACCAACGGCTTCCCGCCCCGCCAAAATCATATTCCCACGAGTAATGTCACTCAATCCCGCCACCATCATGAGCACAGTGCTCTTGCCACATCCACTATGTCCAATAAGCGTTGCAAACTCACCCTCCTTCATCCTCAAATTGAAGTCCTTTACAATCGTCGCAGGACCTTTTGGCGTGTCGTAGATCTTCCACAACCGGTCAAGCTCCAACATTTTAGGGTTGGGCAAACTCATACGGATACCTCCACTTCTTCCTTCTTGTTCTCATTCCGACGCTTGGGTGCGCGCCGGCTCCACCGGCCAAAGGCATTCACATCCTCAACATTTTCAGGAAGGATGTCAGGCAGCGTCAACTTCATGGAAACCTTTGACGTTCGACTTGCCTTGGAGTCCAAAAGCGTTGTGATCAACTCTGCACGCAGCGCCTTAAAGCGTTCATCATGATTCACCGCTCGACGATCTCGGGGCCGCTCCAACTCCACTGCAATCGACTTACCCAAAGTGGCAGGTGCCGTTGGCAATAGGGGTATCACCCTGTCGGCCACCAGAATTGCCTCATCCGGATCGTTGGTAATCCAAATCACCGTCGTTTTGTTCTGCAACCAGATGTCCGCGATCTCATCCTGCAATGTGGCTCGCGTTAAGGCATCCAAGGCACTCAAAGGTTCATCCATCAAAAGCACTTTCGGATTCATAGCCAACGTCCTGGCAACCGAAACTCGCTGGCGCATTCCTCCCGACAGTTCCTTCGGCAGCTTGTGAGCCGCCGGCCCAAGCTTCACCATTTCAATGTGCCGAGTCACATGGGCTTCGCGCTCTTCTTTGGTCCAAGAACGAAAGACCTCATCAACCGCCAAATCGATATTCTCCCGCACCGTAAGCCAGGGCAAAAGCGAATAGTTCTGGAAGACCAATCCACGTTCAGGTCCGGGTTCAACAATGGGTTCACCATTCATTGTCACCGTGCCACTATCAGGCCTCACCAACCCTGAAATCAGATTGATCAGGGTGCTTTTCCCGCTTCCGGAATAGCCCACGATGGCAACAAACTCCCCTTCTTTGACGGAGAGGTCAATGTCCCGAAGTACTTGAGTTCCATCGTAACTCTTGGAAGCGTTTTTGATTTCAATCATACAACGTTACCTCATCAAACTGACTTAAAACGGCCCTCGATCACGCTCATGAGCCGATCCAAGACATACCCGATTACCCCGATCGCCAGGATGCATAGAATGATGTGAGCAAAGCTATTGGCATTGTACTGCTGCCATAGGAAGCCACCTACGCCTGGTCGCCCAGTCAACATCTCCACCGCCACAATGACCAGCCAAGCAATGCCCAAACTAAGCCGAAAACCCGTGAACATATAAGGCAGAGTCGCTGGCACCAACACCTTCCACAGTGTCTTGCTTTTCGACAGCTTCAGCACCTTCGCCACATTCAGGTAGTCCTGTGGCACCGCTCTAACGCCCACTGCTGTGTTCATCACGGTGGGCCACATGGCACAGATCGCGATCGTAAACAGCGCAGCTGCGTCCGATGCCCCAAACGTTGTCCGTCCATTTGCATCCATGACCTGGACGCCGCTAAAAAGGATCATTCCCAAAGGCAACCATGCCAGGGGTGAGACCGGCCTCAGAATCTGAATCACCGGATCAAATGCAGTGGTAAATCGTTTTGAGAGTCCGAGGAAAAACCCAATTGGAGTTCCGATTACCAACGCAAGGAAATATCCTTGGGCTACCAACTTCAGTGACAGCCATGAAAACCGCAAAATGCCCTGGTCCAATTCACCACGCTTGGCGAACGGTTCCAGGACATAGAGCTTACTCGCATTCCAAGTTTCAACGGGCGTGGGCAAGTCTTTCGATATCCCCAACCGCTTTGTCACTGTCACTTTGTCCCCCCAATCATCCACCTTGGTCGAAACAACTGATTTGCCGGCGATCATTTGCCAAATCAGGCAGCAGACAAGGATCGCAGCCAAAGGAAGCAGCACAGAGTCAAGTTTGAAACGTTGGAGGAACTTCATATCGTTTTTGTGACAAGGGTTCAGCCTTTGATGGACTTGATAGCAAATGAAGCGGCGTAGGCTTCCATATCCCCTGCTGGATCGAACACACTTCCATCAAAGAATGTCTCCGAAGCTGCGCTGGCACCTCCATGCACATAGCCAATTTCCTTCATCGCTTGTTCATAGATGTCAGAGCGCATGACCTGTTTTGTGACCGCTTCATAGTCTGGAGCGCCTTCTGTGAAACCCCAGCGACGCAACTGCGTAAGCCACCATTTGCCGTACTTGGCTTGGGGATAGTTGCAGTTTCGGTCGCTGAAGATCATGTAGTCTGGATCTTTGAACTTCCGACCGTCACCCATGTCATACTTGCCCTGCAACCTGCCCAGAATCGTTTCAGGCGGACAATTAATGTAAGTAGGGGCGCTGACGATCTTCGCCTGCTCCTCGCGGTTCTCCATTTTGTCCAACCAAACACTTGCTTCATGAAGTCCTTTTAGGATCGCCTTTACCGTTTTCGGATTCTTATCCGCAAATTCCTCCGTGAAAGCACAGACCTTCTCAGGATGATCCTTCCAGATGGCCTGCGTCGTGATCGAGGTGAAACCAATATCATCACTGATCGTTCGTGCATTCCACGGTTCACCCACACAAAAGCCATCCATTTGCCCCACCTTCATGTTCGCTACCATCTGAGGGGGTGGAATGGTGATCAGGGAAACATCCGCTCCGGCACCACCCGCATCACCAGGATGAATACCACCTGCGGCAAGGTAGTAACGAATCCACATGGCATGCGTTCCTGGCGGGAACGTCATGGCAAATGTCATTGGCTTCCCAGCCGCTTTCGCCTCGTCCACAAATGGCTTCAACGCTTTGGGATCGTCGGCCACCTTCCCTTTGAGCTCCTTCTTCAGTGAAATGGCTTGTCCATTCCGATTGAGCAAAAAGGGAACCACCATCGGCTTCTTCGGCGCTCCCCCTAAGCCCATCGTGCTCGCAATGGGCATGCCCAGCAGCATGTGGGTCGCCTGCAGATCCCCATTGCTCAGGGAATCCCGAATCGCCGCCCAACTTGCCCCCTTGGTTACCGTCGAATTGATTCCGAACTTCTTAAAATGCCCTTTTTCGTGACCAATAATGATGCTCGAGCAGTCGGTAAGTGCAATGATTCCAAGGTTCACGTCCGCTCGCTCGGGAGAGTCATCAGCATAGGCCCCGCCGGTCCATGCTACTGGTAAACCAGCAAGCAATGAGCTAAGTCCAGCTGTAGTCGATTTAGCAAGAAACGAGCGGCGGCTCTGATTCTGAAGAACTGACAGGGTTTCTGTTTCGATTTTGGTTTTCATGGGTTTTGTTTCGGGGATCTCATCAGGGTCAGGCGGCGACCACCGACTTGCGTTTCATTTTGGGTTTTGGGGAAATCGATTCGCGGTTTAGCGCCGCATCGTAATGGGACGAATTCCAGCATTGATCCATGGCCCCTAGGGCCTCCGTCTGCTGTTCCGCACTCAAAATGCCATGCTTAAAGAAGCCATTGAGCAGCCACCTGGATTGCGTTGAAGAAGGGCGATTGATGCCGTCGCGGTGAAAGACATGAAAGCGATCCGCTGAAACCCGTGCTAAGCCCGTATCATATGGACCAGTCAGCGATTGACCCAATAAGGCTTGGTCGTCTCGACTCCTAAATGCCGCTGCAAGGATACCAGGCAATTGCCTCCGATTTTTTGATTCATCACAAAAGGCACAGGCTTGATCTAATGCTCGCAAAATTGCTTGAAATTCATCGCGTCTTTCCTCGGCAAAGTCTTCCGTTGTAAGTAACACCTTCTCTGGGTGTCCAGGCGCAATCGTCTCACTAGTCGCTGGACACCAACCGGTCCCGGTCAGAATGGCGGCAGAATTCCATGGCTCTCCGGCACAATAGCCATCAAGCAAACCCGCCGCCAAAGACCCCGCCATTTGGGGTGGCGGCAGCATGACCACTCTCACGTCCTTGTCAGGATTTATCCCGCCTGCCGTCATCCACTCCCGCAAAAGAATGTGATGCGAAGACCAAAGTGCCACCACTCCAAAAGTAAACAGCTGTTGCGGCATACTCCGGATCAGCTTCAGCAATGAAACCGCATCTCGCACACCGCGCTGATAGAGATTCCGACTCAATGTGATCGCATTGCCATTCACATTGAACACAAAAGGAGCCAAACTCCGACAGCGATGTCCGTGAACACCCAGTCTTAGTGACAAGACCAATCCAGCTGGCGCGTGGGCTGCATCGAGCTCATGATACAGAATCTTCTCTCGAATCGTCGCCCACCCCACTTCTCGGTGCAGTTCCACCTCGACCCCCTGCTCCTCAAAGTAGCCGAGTTGGTCGGCTGCCATTAGAGGAGCCACGTCAGCCAACGGCACAAACCCGATCCTTACAGGACGACCTGAGCCTGATTTGGAACGCTTGGGGGATTGAATCGACCTACTTTTCACAATGCCTTCAAAGAGCCCATGCCGTGC
Source organism: Verrucomicrobiaceae bacterium (assembly GCA_027487315.1). Classification (GTDB taxonomy): domain Bacteria; phylum Verrucomicrobiota; class Verrucomicrobiia; order Verrucomicrobiales; family Verrucomicrobiaceae; genus JAGRPD01. Next base: position 15,959 of record JAIYDW010000055.1, read on the forward strand.
CAAGTCATCCAACCAACCGATAAACCATTCGACATTGTTTTGATCTAAAGCATGAATTCCATTCATGAATGAACTCATCGACACACGGCAACTTCGGGCCTTTTTGACCCTGTCTCGCTTGGGTAGTTTCACCGCTGCGGGTAAGGAGTTGCACCTGACACAGTCGGCTGTCAGCCATGCCATCAAAGCCCTCGAAACCGACCTGGATTGCGATCTTTTCTATCGCCAAGGCCGCGAGGTCTACCTCACTCCGCACGGCCGTGAACTTGTTGCCCACGCTGAAGCGATAGAAAAGCAAATGAACCAGGCCCGAGGTAATCTTGGTGCACTGGACCAGAATCCTCGTGGTGAAATGCGTATCGGCTGCACTCCGGCGGCCGCCCAGTTTATCCTTCCTACCGTCCTTCGTGAGTTCAAAGACAGCTTTCCACAATACAATATCAGCATTCTCCCCGGTGAGTCCCCTGAGATCCTCGACCGTCTAGAGAAGAACAAGATTGACGTGGCACTATGTTTGAAACCTCGCGATGCCTCTCACCTTGAATGGCAAACCCTTCTTACCGATAAACTTTCGTTCCTGACTGACTCATTGCACCCTTGGTTGACTCAGGCACCCAAGGCCCGCGATCTGGTTGACCAAACCTACATCGTGTCAGGTCGCAATAGCGCGACCTTTGATCTCATTCAAGACTACTTCCTCAAATTGGGTGTGAGACCACGCTCGTTCATCGAACTAGGAAACACAGAAGCAATCAAGGAACTTGTCAAACTTGGGTTGGGCATCGCCATAACCGCACCTTGGGTTGCCGGAGCGGAACTCTCAGCGGGGAGTCTCGCATCCGTGCCATTGCTGCGCGGCAAGATATCTCGGCAGTGGATCGTTGCCCGCCTCAAAGATCGCCCAACCACCCTACCCGAACGAACTTTTTCCGGTCTGTGTCTAGAAGTCGGCGCTGAACTCGCTGACCGCTTCCGAGATCTTTAACCCTTTGGTGAAAGCACGGCTGCCTGCATCACCCCCTCAAATCGTTCCGCCATCCGCGACGCCGTGAATTCAGCCCTCGCCGCCGTTCGCCCCCCATTCACCAGTTGAGTCCTCAAAGCTTCGTCCTTGAGCACATTCTCGAGTTGATCGGCAAGAGACACAGCATCGTCTGGTCGGCAAAGCAGACCTCCACCAGTCCGCTCAATCAACTCAGGAAATGCCCCATGATCCGGCTGTACCACCGGCACCCCGCTCGCCATCGCCTCAACCACATACAATCCAAACGCTTCTCCATAGGTCGCCGGAACGCTAAAGACCGACAACTCACTGAGAAACTTCAGCTTCTCTTCAAAGCTCAAATTGGGATGCCAGCTGACTCGCTCCAAACAACCCGCCTCGGCCAACTTCTTCTTCAGTTCATTCACGTAAGCCTCATCCATTGAGGTGAAGGCCCCACCAATTCTCAATCTTACCCGCGGCAGCGATTGACGCCGAATCAGCTCGATGAAGGCGTCCACCAGCGTCCCCAGCCCTTTACCGTGGATCATCCGCGCCAAATAACCGATCATGGGTGTATTCGGATCCGCCTCAGCAATCGGAAACGGCGTCAAATCCAGTCCATTCGGAATGACCGCTATCTGATCACGCGATACAGCCAGACGCTCCCCCATCACTTCCTGATAAAAGGAACTCGGCGCAATGAATCGAGACACGGACTTCGCATTCAACTGCATCGCCTCCCAAGCCTCTGTGCGCCAGGGTTCCACCAGCGTGTCCAAAAACGAATCTTCACCCTGCAAAGAAACCAGCACCGGCACTCCCACCTCCTCCACCAACGCTGGTGCCAAGCCACTCAGCAAACTGTTCGACAGCGACACAACCTCCGGCTTCACCTCCTCTTTGATCCATTTGATCAATTGATGCCATTCTCCCCATTGACGCCCCTCACAACCCTTCAAACTGCCTACCGTCATCTCACCCAACATCCTCGCGCTGGTCATGCCCATCCCCTTCGCCGCCAACCTTAACAAACCCGGACGATTCAGCCACCGATGCACCACTCGCGGCATCCTGTGAAACCACGTCATCTTCTGCTGCAAATACAGCGAAATGCCTCCCACTCGGATCGGCTCCTCCGGACTGGCCTCCTCTCGATCCGTCACCAACGGCAAATAAAGCGGCGACATGATCGCGTCATGCCCCCGCACCCGTAAGGCTTTGATCAGCGCATTGTCTCTGAGGCAACTGCCGCAGTGAAAATTCCCGGTTCCCGGCGTGAGATGAAGAAGACGCATGGCAAATCGATCCTATCCCGCTTGCGGGCCAAGGGTCAACGATACGACGGATAGACTGGCGTTGGTCGACTCAAGCGACTCTCAAACATACGCAGCGCTTGGTAGAAGGAATCCGCCAGGATCCGATTGCGGTTGAGCAGCGGAGGGCCCGAAGCACGCCCTTCCCCAAGACCCACCACTCGACCATGATCCGCTAATCGAATGAAGGTCAACACATTGATCGGCCCCTCATCAATCGTGAATTCCAACAAGTGGTCAGCGTCCCCCCGATAGATCGTGTCATACCCAGCACGCCGCAGCACATTCTCAATCTCAGGCAAATACGCCTGTTCACGCGGATTCAGATTGACCGGCATCAGCACTCGCGGTGGTGGCGGAGGAATGTATCCAGGACCTCCAATAGGAGGCGTCACGACACAACTCGAAAGCATCCCGATCAAGAGGCAACAAAAAACAGGCGCGGCGATATTCATAGACACGTTGCATTTAGTCCAGCCCACGAAAAACTCAAGGTTCACCCTGCAATCAAAGTTATTCCCCTCTACCCCGCCCCTTCTACCTCACCCGCCCGTCGCTTGAGGGTGACCCGGTGCACACCCTTGCGCAAGGTGGTCACATCAAAATTCACCATCATCCCTTCCCGATACCCGCCGAGCCGCAGCAAAGTCTCCAAACCAGCCAAGTCCACCGACTTAATCTCCTCTCGCGCTACGACTTGCACAAGCAAGACCCCTTCGACCAGTAAATCCAGTCTCGCAGCGTTCTCCACCTGCTTCCCTCGATACTGAAACCGCAATTTTTCCCCTCGGACAAAAGGCACCTCCATCTCCCGAAGTTCGATGCAAAGACATTCCTCATACGCTTCGCGGGTCAACCCAGGTCCCAAATGCTTATGCACCTCAAGAGCGGCTGCTAGCACACGATGCGGGAGATCTGGGTCCATGACCGAAACATTCATGATGAGCAAATTGACTGGTGAACGCTAGCCTCGGAATCCAAACAGGCAACTCACAGCCGCCATCCCAGAAAAATCGGCCCAAATCCTGCTCATAAGAAAACCCATGACTCCAACCCATACCCCGCTTCACCCGCCGATACACCCAATCTAAACCTCATCACCGAGCAAGGAATCCAGTCGCATTTCGCTAGAAATGCACTATCCTTCCCCAGGTCGATTAAGCCCAGTTCGCCACCCTCAATACTGATTCGGTATTAATTTACAGAGTTTACTCCAATAGCCATAATTTAAGTTGCATTTATAGTTAACTGAGACTAAATTTGTTCTTATGAGACTGTTCCAATCTCCCCTCCTTCTCGATCAGCCCAGTCGGTGGATGACGACTCCCTTCATTCGCTTGGTCGTGCTCCCTCTGTTAGCCATCAACGCCCTCTTTAGCGTCTCCTGCAAAACCGCGTCCAAAGACTCTGACGTGATTGTCAGCGTGAGAGACCAGAAACTCGGAATCTACGATCCCGACGGCAAACTCGTTAAATCCTACAAAATTTCGACTTCGAAGTTCGGCCTGGGGGACAGACCCGGCAGCAACTGCACCCCTCTGGGCAAACATGAGATCATTGCCAAAATCGGCCATGGACTTCCAAAAGGTGCCGTGCTGAAAAGCCGCAACTGGAATGGAGAAGTCCTTCCACCGAACGCTCCCGGTCGGGACCCCATCGTCTCACGCATTCTCTGGCTGAAGGGACTCGAAGGTCAAAACAAGAACGCCTACAAACGCTTCATCTACATTCACGGCACCCCCGAGGAGCAAAAACTCGGCAAGCCCGCCAGCTACGGTTGCATCCGCATGGGAATGACAGACGTCATCAAACTTTTCGAAGACCTTGGCATCGGTTCAACTGTCGAGATTACCCAAAAGCACCTTCCTCGCGGCTAAGTGCTGAATCTCCCTGGCCGATCCAGCCATTCCTGAAAAGGAGGCGAACAGTTCTTCCTCAAAGTAGAGGAATAAACAACCTCGCCACCCCATTGCGCAGCCGTTCGCCAAACGTCATTCCCTCCAGCATCGCAAGCGTCACCTCGACGCTCTGATCCCGCTTCACTTCAACCTCCTGAGTCAGCCTCGCCCCCAGCTCCGAATCGTAGCAAACAATGTTGAACTCAAAGTTCAGCCGCAAACTTCTGGGATCCCAATTGGTGCTCCCCACAAAACTCCACACCTCATCCACCACAAAGATCTTCGAATGATCAAACGGAGCTGGTGATTCAAAAATCCGGCACCCTCGCTCCATCAACTCCGGATACAACGTCCGTGCCGCCCAGGAGACCAGCGCGATGTTGTTCTTCGCCGGTGTGATGATCGTCACTTCAACACCTCTTAAAGCACAGAGATTCAATGCGCCCATCAACGTTGGTGAGGGCAGAAAATAAGGAGTCAAGATTCGTACCGAACGCCTCGCCGCATTCAGGGTTGCAAACAACGCTGTCGGCATCACCTCCAAATCCGCATCCGGACCGTCCGGCAACCCCAGCGCACTGGTTCCCCCTACCGCCTCCAGTTGCGGGTAAAACACCTCTCCTTCCAACACTTCCCCGCAGCAGAATTCCCAGTCTTCCGCAAAGACATGCTGCAATTGCTCCACCACCGGACCCCGAACCTCAAAATGCAAATCCTGCACCGGATGCCCCGGCTTCCGCGACAGCATGTTACCTTCTCGAATATTCATTCCTCCAGTGAACCCGACCCGGCCGTCAACCACTATCACCTTACGGTGGTTCCTCAAATTCAGCGTCAACAACCTCTTGATGAATCGGTTCGGCATGAATCGCCTCACCGGCACCCCCAACCGCCTCAACTCCCGCGTCACCGGCGGCCACCCATACCGCGTTCCCGCATCATCGACCATGACCCGCACTGCCACCCCACGCTTCACGGCCCTATCCAATGCCATCACAAACTCCCCACCAATCCCGGTCGCCTCAAAAATGTAACTCGCCAACGTCACTGACACCTTCGCACCCTCAATCGCTCCAATCATCGCCGGCAACGCCTCATCCCCATTGTGCAAAACCCGCACCACATTCCCCACCGTGAAATGAAACCGCGAGATCCGATCCAAAGTCTGCGCTAGGTGGCAGTCACCTTCCCTCATTGACGGATCCAAATCCGCCGGAAGCGGACAAAACAGTCCCGGTTCCGTCATGGCCACTCCAGGCAGAGCCTGCCTCAATTTCCGCCCTTGCCTTCGAATCAAATTGATCCCGAACAACAAGTAAAACACCGACCCCAGAAGCGGCACAAACGTCACAATGACCAGCCAATAAGCAGCGGATCGTGCATCACGCTTTTTCAACAACACATGCACTCCGGTCGACACCGCCGCCGTCAAAGAAATCAGAGCCAGCACCACCGCCCAGACCCCAGGATTCTCAATTGCGCCCTCTAAATCTTCAAACACCTCTCAAACTAACATCTTCCATCCTCATCGCCACAGAAACGATCAAACAGGGCAACCCTACGCCGTCCCCAACATGCGATCCAAACTCGGCAGATCCTTCAGCCACTCAATCTTAACGTCTCGACCACCAATGGCCGCCTCATACCCGCTCGCAGCACGTCCTCCCACAACCAAGAGAATCTCATCAGGCAGCAACTTCCTCAACTCACGAATCTGCGCGAGCACAGTCGGACAGTTCTCAGGATACACCACACTCAACCCAACAGCCCTCGCCTTGCGCGCCCGCGCGCACGCCGCAATTTCCTCCGCCGGCAAATTCGGTCCCAAATAAGTCACTCGCCACCCCAAATCTCGCGCTGATGCCGCCACCAGCAAGGCTCCCAGCTCATGAATTTCCCCGCTCGGCGTCGCCACAACCAGTTCTGGCGCATTCGTCGCCGTTTGGCTCCCCGGCACCGGTGACATCAGCACCTCCCGAATCACCGCCGTCCCCAGATGCTCCTGACCCGACCGCAAATGCCCATCCTGCCAAGCCACTCCAATCTGACCAATCAACGGCGTAATCACCTGACGCAGCATCCCCCTCTGCCCAAACTGCAACCTGGCTCTTTGCAGCAGCCGCCGCAGCCGATCGCCCTCAAACGCCCTCGCCGCCGCCAAACACGCTCCCACATAGTCCTCCGTCGTCGTCAGTTCAGGACTCGCATCAACCGCAAAACTCCGATCCCCTTTCGGCCGCTCCTCATGCAACAACCGCTCCAATGCCTCCATTTCCAACTCCGCCAAACAGCCAATCCGATGCCCCTTCGTCGTCAATTCCCCGAGCAGCCTCAATCGGCGCACATCCTCCTCCGAATACATTCTCCGATTCGTCCCCGTCCGCGTCGGCGCCAGCGCTTGATAACGACGCTCCCAAATCCGGATCACATGCGCTGTCACGCCGCTCCTCTGACTGGCAATTTGAATGGGGACCATCAACATGAAAAAAAGTACGACTGATAAATACGCAAACTAGCACCGGACGGTTGCCCCAACATCCTCCTTCCTTTCTAGCTATCCTGTTGACGCAGCCTGCACCCCCCTTTATCTCCCGCCCATGCTGAACTACATCTGGGCCGCTATCGTCCTCGGCGGAATCCTCATCGCCGGCCTCCTCGGCAACCTCTCCGGTGAAAACGGAGTCATCCCCGCCGCCCTCGACATGGCCAAAACCGCCGTCATGGGCATCGCGCTACCCCTCTCTGGCATGATGATGTTCTGGCTCGGCACCATGCGCCTGATGGAAAAGGCCGGGCTCCTCGCCGCCGTCTCCCATCTCCTCCACCCCCTCATGCGCCGCCTTTTCCCGGAGGTTCCCGCCGGCCACCCCGCCCTCAGCGCCATGATCATGAACTTTGCCGCCAACATGCTCGGCCTCGGAAACAGCGCCACCCCGCTCGGGCTTAAAGCCATGGACCACCTGCAGCAGCTGAATCCGCACAAACAGACCGCCAGCAACGCCATGGTCACCTTCCTGGCCCTCAATACCGCCGCCTTCACCCTGGTCCCCATGACCGCCATCAACTACCTCGCCGCCGCCGGCATCAAAAACGCCTACGAAGTCATCTTCCCCACCATCCTCGCCACCGCCTGCACCACCGTCACCGCCATCGTCATGGCCAAGTCCCTCCAGCGCCTCTCCCGCTTCCGCGTCGAACCCGACACCGTCGATCCATCCGAATCGTCCTCGTCCAATCCGCAATCCGAAATCCCCAATCCGAAATCCCCATCCACCCGCTTCTCCCCGCGCGGCAAACTCTTCCTCACCCTGCTCCTCGCCGCCTTCGCCGGTGTCGCCGTGCTCGAACTCGCCGCCCCCACCCTGCGCCAATCCGTCCTCGAAAAAACCGGTATCGCCAATGTCGTCAAAGCCGCCGAACAACGCAGCGCCGACGCCAAAGCCCAAGCCGCCGCAGCGAAACCCGTCGCCACCGAGACCACCGCCACCGTGACCCCCACCGGCTTCCGCGCCAGCCTCAACTCAGCCTCCGCTCTCGCCATCCCCTTCCTCCTCGTCCTCACCCTCGGCGTCGCCCTCGCCCGCCGCGTCAAAGTCTACGAGGAGTTCGTCGACGGTGCCAAAGAAGGCTTCGCTGTCGCCACCCGCATCATGCCCTTCCTCGTCGCCATGTTCGCCGCCCTTGCCATCTTCCGCTACTCCGGCGCCCTTCTCCTTCTGGAATACATGCTCGCCCCCCTCCTCGGAGCCGTCGGTTTCCCCGTCGACCTCCTCCCCATGGCCCTCATGCGCCCACTCAGCGGCTCCGGCTCCCTAGGTGTCCTCACCGAAATCCTCGCCCGCCCGGATGCCTCCGAATTCCTCAAAATGACCGCTGCCATCATGTTCGGCTCCACTGAGACCACCTTCTATGTCCTCGCCGTTTACTTCGGCTCCGTTGGCGTCAAAAAAATCCGCCATGCCCTCATCGCAGGCCTCACCGCCGACTTCGTCGGCCTCACCATGTCCGTCGTCATTGGCCGCCTCATGTTCCCTTCCTGATTCTGCCCAGCACCGACAAATTTCAGAACCCCATGCACCCCGCAGACCTCCTCCCCTTGGCTGACCTCCGCACCGTCGCCAACGCGATGCTCCAGCCCTACCGCGTGCATGTCCAGCTCGATTCCCTCACCGAACGCACCACCTCCATCGGCAGCCCCTACCTCGAAGCCCGCCTCGTCGACGCCACCGACTCTCTCCTCTGGCGCCTCTTCGACAACAACCCCTGCTTCCACCAACTCAAAGACCTTCCCCGCTCCGCCTTCATCGAACTCGACGCCGAATGGATCGACACAGGCAAATACGGCATCGAACCCCGCTCCCCCAAAGTCCGACTCCTCTCCGAAGATGAGAAACAATCCCTCCTCCTCGGCGACCCCGAAACAGCCGCCCGCCAGCAATCCGACTGGCACACCATCCTGGAAAAACTCGCCTCCCTCTCCGACCCCCGTCTCCACCACCTCTGCCAACTCTTCCTCGACCGCTTCGCCGACCGCTACAAACGCACAGCCGCCGCCCGCGAAAATCACCACGCCCGCCGCGGCGGCCTCGTCGAGCACGTTGCCCAAATGATGCGCGCCTCGGACGCCCTCTGCTCCGTCTATCCCGACCTCAATCGCGACCTCCTCATCGCTGGCATCCTCTTTCACGACTGCGGCAAAATGTGGGAAAACAGCTACCCCGAGACCGGCTTCTCCCAGCCCTACAATCTCCACGGCGAAATGCTCGGCCACATCCCCCTCGGCCTCGAACTCGTCAACAAACTCTGGCGCGACCTCATGGACCTCCCAGAAGCCACCGACTGGACCCTCCTCGACCCCAACAGCGAGCACGTCCGCCTCCACCTCCTCCACCTCGTCGCCGCCCACCACGGCCAACTCGAATACGGCTCCCCCGTCCTCCCTAAAACCCCCGAGGCCATCGCCCTTCACCACATCGACAACATCGACGCCAAACTCGAAATGTTCCGCCGCGGCTACCAGACCGCCAAAGAACTCGCCCCCCACATCTACGACCGCTTCCGCCCCTGGCCCACCCGCATCGTCTCCCCCCTCAAATCCATCCCCCCACCCCCTCCTACAGAAGAAACCCCAGGCCCGGAATCACCTCCCATCACTGACAATCACCCTCCCGGCGACTAACGTCAGCCGCTGTCTGCCTAGTCGATCCAAAACAATGCAAATCCTCTGGCAAAGTCCATCCTTCACGGTAACTTCGTACCATGGTCATCGAACAGCACCCGTCCTTGCAAAGCCTGTCACCCGCAGAAAAACTGCAATTGTCAGAGGAATTGTGTCTGGAGCTTTTGCTTGATGCAAAAAACAACGCCCTCTTGAACGAAGAGATCAAACGCCGCTACGATGCTTTTGAATCTGGCGAAGACACTGGCACCACCTGGAATGAACTCAAAACACGTCTTCTTTCCAGGCTCGCCGCCAATTCGTGAAGAATGGACGTTATCTGGACAACGGGAGCCACGCATGAATTTCAGCAAGCATTCGAATATCTACTTCTGAAAGACGAGTCGTCTGCTGCAGCATTGATAAACGAGGTTACCTCCGGAATCGACCTCATTCAGCGCCATCCGAATCTTGGCTCGTTCTTTGAAAAGCCTGTTCGAAAATGGCTTGTTGGTGGGCGCTATGGCCTAATTTATCGAGTGGAGAATCGGGGCATCATTATCCTCGCCTTCGCCAACATGATCGGTGACCTGCGTCCGCTTCACGATCGCCTTCGTCATCTATTTGACACCCCATGACCACCTTCCGCCTCAACACCGAATACTCCCCCCAGGGCGACCAGGGCCAGGCCATCGCCAAACTCGTCAAATCCATCCGCGCCGGCAACCGCCACCAAACCCTCCTCGGCGTCACCGGCTCCGGCAAAACCTTCACCATGGCCAACGTCATCGAGCAGATCGGCAAACCGACGCTCATCATGAGCCATAACAAAACGTTGGCCGCCCAGCTCTACTCCGAGTTCAAGAACTTCTTCCCCGAAAACGCCGTCGAATACTTCGTCTCCTACTTCGACTACTACCAGCCCGAGGCCTACATCCCCCGCACCGACACCTACATCGAAAAGGACTCCAGCATCAACGACGAGATCGAGCGCCTCCGCCTCTCCTCCATGGGCGGCCTCCTCAGCCGGGAGGACGTCATCGTCGTCGCCTCCGTCTCCTGCATCTACGGCTTGGGCTCCCCCGAAGACTACGAAGGCATGATGCTCCCCTTCAAAGTCGGCGGCCAGATCTCACGCGAACTCTTCCTCACCAAACTCGTCGACATGCTCTACGAGCGCAATGACATCGTCCTCAAACGCGGCTCCTTCCGCGCCCGCGGCGACGTCGTCGAGATCGTCCCCGCCTACCTCGACTCCGAAGCCATCCGCATCGAGTTCTTTGGAGATGAAATCGATCGCATTTCCGTCATCGACGTCCTCACCGGCACCGTCACGCTCAAGCTCCCCCACTACACCCTCTACCCCGCCAAACAATTCGTCACCCCCGCCGACAAACTCCGCCGCGCCATCGTCGCCATCCGCGCCGAACTCGACGAACGCGTCGCCTGGTTTGAAAAAGAAGGCAAACTCCTCGAAGCCCAGCGCATCAAAATGCGCACCGAGTATGACATCGAAATGATGCAGGAAATGGGCTTCTGCCAGGGCATCGAGAATTACTCCCGCCACCTCACCAATCGCGTCCCCGGCGCCACCCCCGGCACCCTGCTCGACTTCTTCCCAGACGACTTCCTTCTCTTCCTCGACGAAAGCCACGCCACCGTCCCCCAAATCGGCGGCATGTATGAAGGCGACCGCTCCCGCAAAACCGTCCTCGTCGAACACGGCTTTCGCCTCCCCAGCGCCCTCGACAACCGCCCCCTCAAGTTCAATGAATTCATGGCCAACGTGCCACAGGTCCTTTACGTCAGCGCCACCCCCGCCCGCTTCGAAATCGAAAACTCCGTCGTCGGAAACACCGACTACATCCCCCATCAGCGCGACCGCATCGGCGAACCCGAAACCACCCCCGCCCTCCTCCCCCGCGTCTCCGGCAGCAAACAATCCATAGACGCCTTCGACGTCACCACCCCCGGCAAAGCCCTCATCGTCGAGCAAATCATCCGCCCCACCGGCCTGCTTGACCCCGTCATCACCATTAAACCCCTCAAAGGCCAGATCGACGAAACCATCGAACTCTGCCGTCAGCGCATCGAGCGCGGCGAGCGCGTCCTCGTCACCACCCTCACCAAACGCACAGCCGAGGATCTCACCGACTACCTCCGCGACATCGGCCTCAAAGTCCGCTACCTCCACAGCGACATCGACGCCATCGAACGCGTCGAAATCCTCCGCTCTCTCCGCAAAGGCGACTGCGACATCCTCGTCGGCATCAACCTCCTCCGCGAAGGCCTCGACCTCCCCGAAGTCTCCCTCGTCTGCATTCTCGACGCCGACAAAGAAGGTTTCCTCCGCAGCGAAACCTCCCTCATCCAAACCTCTGGCCGCGCCGCCCGCCACGTCGCCGGCGAAGTCGTCCTCTTCGCCGATCAACAAACCAAAAGCATCCAGGCCCTCCTCGCTATCAGCGGTTATCGCCGCCAAGTCCAAATCGACCACAACACCAAACACGGCATCACCCCCCAGACCACCAAGCGCGCCATCCAGGAGTCGCTGCAAATGTTCAATAAAGCCCGCGAGGTCGAAGAAGGCATCGTCCGCGAAGACGGCACCGAATACGCCATCACCGAAGTCATCCGCGAGCTCGAAGGCGAAATGGCCGAAGCCGCCTCCAAACTCGAATTCGAACGCGCCGCCCTCATCCGCGACCAAATCAACGAACTCAAAAAACAAGCCGGCCTCGCCCCCGACAAACCCACCGTCCACAAAGGCACCCGCAAACCCACCACCTACCCCAAAGGCACCAGCAAACGCCGCAAATAGCCCCCCTTTCCCAAGCGATCAATCCATGAGACGCTTGTCAGTAAGAACCTTGGCTTTCTCCACCGAACCGGTTTGCAAGGATTGTTCCAACTCCAGTATCATCTTACCTCGTTCCACACCAACCAACTGAACGAACTGCGCTTCCGCCAGCGCCTTTTCAACTTCATAGGACGCCTTGAAGTCGTCCAAACCCTTCCTCCCAGCCAAATTGTGATCGCGATGGGCATCAAACAGCATCTCCTCTCTTTCTCGAATCACATTCAGTAAATTCTCCTGCGTTGCTCCATCAAGGTTCCAACCTTCAAAAAGCTCCTCATAAATCGGCCTTCGAGTTTCCATCAATCGATTGATCAAAAGAACTTTGGTCTCCGAGTCCATCCTCCGGCCATTTCTCGCCATCACTTTGTCTGCCTCTTCGATCTTCCGCTGCTTTTCAGCCCGAATCTCCATCACTTTATCTGTCAAAATCGGACTCTTTCCACCCCTGGACGTCTCGCCACCCATCATAGCCAGAGGCACTTCATCGACACCATGAGTCTTTTCTCTCGACTGTATCCACCTGTAACCAATTAGGCCGAGCAGACTCAAGACTAGTAACAGGATTTTCATCTTCTACGACTCAAAAACACTAAATCGCTAATCCCTGCGCCCCACCATCACAACCGTTCAATCCAATACTCCGGTCGTCGCACGACATGCCCAATGGCAGCCACGACCCTAAGTAGCCGATAAATAGCCCAATCATCATCAAATGGTTCATATTAGTTCAGTCTCCTTCATCTCATATCCCGTTAATCCCAAAATCCTGTAATCCTGTCCGAAAAAGCCGCCGCCCCGCTCACCTCACAAGATCGTCACCTGCACACTGCTCTCAATGATCCCCGTGGCAATCGCATGCCGCGTCAGCCCCGCCGTATCGTGAATGTTCAACTTCTCCATCAAACTCTGCCGATGCTTCTCCACCGTCTTGATGCTGATTCCCAACTCCGCCGCCGTCTCCTTGTTCGCCTTGCCCTCAGCCACCAGTTGAAGCACCTCCACCTCTCGGGACGTGAGTCGCGTTGACTTGCTATCATGCCTCAAATCTCCACGGGCATACGCTTTGTTTTGGTGGTGATTCAGCCGCTTCGCGACAATCGGGCTGAAACAAGTCTTCCCAGCATGCACCTTCCGAATCGCCTCCGGCAGCACATGCGCTGCCGACTGCTTGATCAAATAACCCTTTGCGCCAATGGCAGACACTAGCGCCACATAAGCGTCATCGCTGTGGGCGGAAAGAATCAGCACCTTGGTCTCCGGCTGCGACTCCAAAATCTGCCTCGTCGCCTCCATCCCATTGAGCAACGGCATCGCAATGTCCATCACCACCACATCCGGTCGCAAATGATCCGTCAATTCCACCGCCTCCCGCCCATTCCCCGCCTCACCCACGACAGTCATGTCTTGCTCATGACCCAACAGTGCGCGCAAGCCCTCCCGCACGATAAGGTGGTCTTCCGCCAATAGCACAGTGATCGGTTTCATAGATTTTCACGGGTTAGTTCCTCGCTTTTCCCCTTTTTGGATTGGTGCGTGCGCTGAGGTATCCGAATGCGAACAGCCGTTCCTTTGCCCGGAGCAGACTCAACTGAAAAGCTACCCCCCACCATCTCCACACGCTCCCTCATGCCCAGCAGGCCCAGCCGCTTGCTACCCCGCCCCATTCGCGCCCCTTCAACCTCAAAGCCGCAGCCATTATCATCGATCTCCAGTCGCACGGCCTTCCCCTCTTCGTAAAATCGAACCCGCACCTCGCTTGCTCTCGAGTGCTTGCCTGCATTCATCAGCGCCTCCTGCGCCACCCGATACAAAACCGTTCGCGTCTCGCTTCGCAGTTTCTCCAACCCCGCATACGCCACCAGAAACACTCGGATGCCACTCTGCGCCATGAAGTCCTCAAAATACGACTTCAATGCCGGAATCAACCCCAAGTCATCCAGCAGCGTTGGCCGCAGATCCCTCGCAAATCGGTGCACCACCTCCACTGACTTCTCCACCAACCGTTGAGTCGCAGCAATCTTCTTCTGCAGGTCTCGGCTGCCCTTCGTCGTCTCTGACTTAAGCCCCGCCAACCGCAAGTTGATGCCCGTCAGCGTTTGCACGACGACATCATGCAGATCCCGGCTGATTCGCCGCCGCTCTTCTTCCTGCGCCGCTATGAGCCTCCGGGACAAATGCCGCAGTTCCTCCTGCATTTGACGCGACTTCGTCAGCAATTGGCTTGTCGTCAACTCACTAACTCGAAGCGAATCCTCCACCACACGTCGCTGCACGATTTCCCCCTTCAAAGTCTCATTGGATTTGGCCAGTTCCACCGTCCGCTCCGTCAGTGTCTCAAGCAGCAACTTCAAATGCTCATTCGCCTCCTGCACTCCCCGGTGCGTGCCTTCCAACGGGATCACAGCCTCAGCAAAAAACGCCACACCCCGCCGCACCATTCTTTTGCCGATGCGTAGCGTCTGGCGTGGCAACTTCACATGAAGCAGTGCTTCCTCATGCATCTTGGCCAAATCGAGCGTCTCCAAACCCATCTTCACCGCACGCTCCCCCAGCTTGCGCGCCGTCTCCAGATCAATCGCCTCTCCCTCAGACAAACACTTCCTCAGCGCCGTGCGATGGTTCTGCGAAAGTCGGGATAGTTTAAGCTTCATGCTGAATGCCGAATTCCCGATTGAAATGATTGATCGTCTTGACGGACTGCTTCACCAGCCGACTGGCCGTCGCAATCTCCTGCGTCAAACTCGCCTGGTTGACAGAGGCTTCCTTCTTCAACGCTAACAGTCTGACATGGATTGCCAGTAGAGTCACGGCGATTTCCTCATGCAAATGCACACTCATCGTCTTTCGTTGCGATTCATGGGTGTCGAAAAGCTTCTGAGTCACCGCATTCAACTCCCCTTCCAGCAACCGGGACTGTTTCAGCAAACGCGCTGATTTCTCCCGACTGGTCTTTAAAAACCCGTCAGCCGCCTTCCTCTTGGCAACTCCCGCCTTCAGCTTCCGCCCCGCTTCGGCAAGTTCCAACGCGCGCTTCTTCAACTCCCGCTTCACCTTGATGATCCCGCTCTCAACCCCCATGACACCTGCGTGCGATTTTTCGATCGGCGTCAACACCGCATGGAAAAACACGCCCGCACAAGCTACTAGGCGCGCCTCGCCTTCCGTGTCGCCCTCTCCCGGGAGCAGTTCAGCCACCGCTTCTTCATGAATCCTCGCCAAATCAAGGGTGTCCAAACCAAGCGCCGCCGCCTGAGACCCCAACTCCGTGGCACGCTCCGACGCCTCTTCAGTCGAACCAGCCATGACCGCAGCATGCAGGGCGCTAAAATAACGTACGCTAAACCGCTTCAATGAATTGGCTTGAGTGATCATAACGCCATGGGGGAACCTGCTCGCTCGCCATCAAAAACGTGTTGCCCGTCCAGCCAAAACCATCGACGCACCGACCAAAATCGCCAGACCAACAGAGGTGAACGGATTCGCCCCAATCCAAC
This sequence comes from Verrucomicrobiaceae bacterium, assembly GCA_027487315.1. GTDB lineage: Bacteria > Verrucomicrobiota > Verrucomicrobiia > Verrucomicrobiales > Verrucomicrobiaceae > JAGRPD01. The sequence continues at coordinate 31,667 of JAIYDW010000055.1, forward strand.
GCCCGGTCTGTCGGCAAAGTCGGCTCAGACTCTCCTGCGCCTCGTTTGCATCTGCCATGAGTACGGCCCCCGCCTGATGCACTCCATTTTCCATCGCCGTCTTGGCATCCTGAATCAGATCCTTGGCCGGATCAATAACGCGTTCGAGGGCCAGCTTGCTCGCATCTTGCCCGAGTTCGTGAAGGGTATTGCTCATAGCCTCACCCTTCGCCCACCCCCGATTCACATACCATGGGGTCTTCACCCCATCGCAATCATTCAGCAACGATGAATGATTGAAAGGTCGTCAGCCTCCACGGATTGGCCCAACTCCAAGAACCCCACTAATCCCCAACCCCAGCACACAATGAATGACCTTGCCCCATGCCTAAACTGCACCCTCGAATGTCAATTCTACAATAGCCCCATGTGCCTGAGCAATCTCGTCATCTTGGCCGACGAGCGAACACCGATCACCCTCGGACTCCACATTGGCCTTACCCACATCTATGCTGACGAAGGCCTGCCACCCTGCGTCCTCGGTTCCATCGGCTCCGCGCATTGGTCCATCCACCCACACACAGACAACCCGCGAAGCATTAACCGACTGGTTGAAATCGCTCATTGAGTTCGACTTTCCTGTTCCAGCCGCATCCACCTGCCTTACTAAACCGATTCTGAAAAAGACCGTCATTTTGATCCAGCGAGCGCAGTAGCATCTGGGGCAAGGAAGTCGCGCAGCCCGCTAAATCCTGATCCGCAGAATCGGTGCTGCCTAAAGGGCCATCACCGCTTTTTCATGTCTCGGCTCTCACCATCAGCAGGTGGGGTTTCACCCCATGGATTTTAACCCCCTATCTGCGTCACGTTGGAACACATGAATGCTTCCTCCTGCCCCGCCGCCCCCTGCTTCTCGCTGAGCCGCCTGCTCGGAGACCTGAAAGCCTTCGCCCGCCGCGAGCCCGTTCAAGCCATGGCCATCGCTGTCGGAACTGGACTGCTCGTCAACCTGCTCCCAAAACGCGCCATTGTTGGCACAGCGACCACGCTCGGCACAGCCCTGCTTCACCCTGTTCTTCTAACCCTGGGTATCACCAAGGCCATGGAACTTTGCTGCCGGAGCACCACTGGCCCCGTCCCTCCAGATGGGAACACCCTTTCGCCCTCCGACAGTTCCAGACCTTCCCAATGGATCACACCCTGACCTCCCACACGACACTCCCTCTAACCATTAGCCGCAACCCCTACCTCCATGTTATACACCATCGCCCTCATCCTCATCGTCCTCTGGCTGCTCGGACTCGTCAGCAGCTACACCATCGGCGGCTTCATCCACATCCTCCTCGTGATCGCCGTCATCATCCTCCTCGTCCGCCTCATCCAGGGCCGCCGAATTCTCTGACCCTTTTCTCAACAAGACCCTCCAGGCCCCGCCTCCTCATGAATACCAAACTCATCATCGGTCTCCTCCTCACCGCCGTCGGCATCTTCATCCTCGTCGGCCAAGGCATCAGCTTCACCACAACGGAGAAAGCCATCGATCTCGGCCCCCTCCAAGTCACCGCTGAAAAAGAGCACCTAGTTCCTCCAGTGGTCGGCGTCATCGCCCTCGCAGGAGGCACCCTCCTTCTCCTCAGCGGCGGCCTCTCCATGAAGCGTTCGCAAAACTAGTTCTTGCCACCCACTCCCATGCAAATCACCAAGAACATCGGCATGCTCCTGCTTGCCATCTACCTCATCCTCATCGGCGTGATGAGCCTCTTCGGAATCAACCTCGGAGAACTCAACGTCCTCTTACCCATCCTCGCTCTCGCTTCAGGCGTGTTCATTTTGATCGGGCGTTAACGAAAACTCAGCGCCCCACCGACTCCATCACCAACCGCTGAAACACCTCCTTCGGCTTCCCTCCAGCAGGCACCAACACGTTCTGCACCAGGAACACCGTCGCAATCTTCCGCTCCAAATCCACCCACCCATTCGTCCCGAACGCACCCCCATGCCCAAATGTCCCCACTCCCAGTGGCGACATCTTCGCATTCGCCTCCGTGCAGCACTGCCACCCCAGCCCATAGGTGATCGGCTTCCCTCCCGCACTCACCGGAGTCGTCATCTCCTTAACACCCTTCTCAGATAAAATCCGCTTCCCGTCCAGTTCACCGCCATTTGCCACCATCGCGTAAAAGCGACCCATATCCGTCGCCGTCGAAAACAATCCACCCGCCGGCTCCACCATCCGCTTCACCGCCGCAGATGAGGTGAAAAACGGATTGTAACTCACCGCCAGTTCTTTCGTCTCCTCGTCCAGCTTATACGTCTGCGCAATCCGCGCCCGCCGCGCCTCATCCGGGTGGAACATCGTGTCCACCATGCCCAGTGGCTCAAACAGGCGCTCCTTCAAAAACACCTCATACGGCTTCCCCGTCACCACCTCCAGCAACCGCCCCGCCACCGTCGGCCCAAACCCATACTCATAGTCACTCCCCGGCTCAAACGCCAACGGGGCAGCAAGCAGTCGATCCACATACTGCTTCAAAGACACCGCCCCATCATCCGCCTTGCGTGGTGGAAAAGCGATGCCCGCCGTGTGACTCAGCAGCATCCGCAAAGTGATCGCCGTCTTCGGAACCGAACCATCCTTCATCTTCACCTTCGCCAACCCAGGCAACCACTTCGCCGCCGGTTCATCCAATGTCACCTTGCCCTCTTCCACCAACATCATCAGCGCCGTCCCGTTGATCGACTTCGTCATCGACGCAATCCAAAACACCGCATCCTTCGTCATGGCCTTCCCACCTGCCACATCCGCCATCCCCACCGCTTCATGATGCACCACCTTCCCCTCCTTCATCACCAGCGTCACAATCCCCGCAGCCTCTTTCCCTGCCACCGCCGCCTCCATCGCCGGCCCAATCTTCCCCAGCACCCCCGGATTCAACTCCAGAGCCAGTGACGAACCCGCTACAACCAACCAACAACAAATCAAATAACGCATCTCTCACAAACGCCCCTCCACCTCTCGCCATTGCATCCATTTGCAGCCTCAAAATCCTGTTAATCCCTCTTCAATCCCGTTAATCCTGTCGAAACTCACGCATTTCCCGCTACCCTCCCGCCATGTCCCGCCGCGTCCTCGTTGTCGAAGATGAACCCTCCATCGCCGAAACCATCTGGTATGCCCTCCGCACCGAAGGCTTCGAAGTCTCCGATGCCGCCACCGGTGGCGACGCCCTCTCCAAACTCGCCTCCGAATCCTTCGACTGCCTCATCCTCGATGTCGGACTCCCCGACATGAGCGGCTTTGACGTCTGCCGCACTCTCCGCCAATCCTCCTCCGTCCCCATCCTCTTTCTCACCGCTCGTGACAGCGAAATCGACCGCATCGTCGGCCTCGAACTCGGTGCTGACGACTACGTCGCCAAACCCTTCAGCCCCCGCGAACTCGCCGCCCGCGTCCGCGCCATCCTTCGCCGCACCAACGGCAACACCCTCAATCACTCCAACACAGCCCCCAATCCTCCTCCCGGCACAACCACCCTCGACCACGACCCACTCCGCAAAGTCATCCGCTGCGCAGGCCAATCCCTCGACCTCTCCCGCAACGAATACCACCTCCTTCTCGCCCTCATGAAAAACCCCGGCCGCGTACTCACACGCGACCAACTCATGGACCTCGCCTGGCAGGATCCCGGCACCGCCTCAGACCGCACCGTCGATGCCCACATCAAATCCGTCCGCTCCAAAATCCGCGCCCTCGCCCCCGACTTCGACCCCATCGAAACCCGCCGCGGCCTAGGCTACGCCCTTCGCGAGTGAACCAATCCGCATTCCAAAATCCGCATTCCGCAATCAAACCATGCGCATCACCCTCCTCAGCCTCGCCCTCATCGCCGCCATCGTCGTCGGCGGCTTCGGCCTGCTGATCGACCAATCTCTGCGCAACCTCTCCCGCGAAGTCTTCCAAGCCACCGAAGAGGTCCTCATCGACAACGCCAACATCCTCGCCGCCATCGCCGAGACCCACATCAAAGACGACCACATCGATGTCGAATGGCTACGCGCCACCTTCCCCAAAGCCCTCGACCGCACCCTCCACGCCCCCATCTTCGAGATCATCAAAAAACGCGTCGGCTGCCACGTCTACGTCGCCGACAAAGACGGTCTCGTCCTCTACGACTCCGACAACGGCACGCTCGAAGGCACCTCCGTTAGCGATATGCGCGACGTCGTCCTCACCCTTCGCGGCGTCTACGGCGCTCGCTCCACCCGCACCAACCAAAACGTCGAGAAAAGCTCCGTCCTCCACATCGCTGCCCCCATCCGCTCCGGCAAAGACATCATCGGCGTCCTCACCATTCGCAAACCCAAACTCGATCAGTGGGAAATCCTCGAACGCCGGCAAAAAAAGATCATCCTCTCCTCCGCACTCATCGCCATCGGCATCCTCCTCTTCTGCGCCGCCGTTCTCTTCTGGGTCCTGCGCCCTCTCCGCCGCCTCACCGACTACACCCTCGAAGTAAGCGCCGGCAAACGCCCGCCACTCCCCAACCTCGGCGGCGGCATGGAAGTCAGCACCCTCGGCGCCGCCATTGAAACCATGCGCGAGGAACTCGAAGGCCGCGACTACGCCACCAGCTACGTCCAAACCCTCACCCACGAACTAAAGAGCCCCCTCGCAGCCATCCGCGGCACCGCCGAACTCCTCCAGGAACCCGGCATGGCCGAACCCGATCGCCTCCGCTTCCTCTCCAATCTCCAAGCCGAATCCGACCGCGCCGAACGCCTCCTCCGCCAGCTCCTCCGCCTCAGCGAAATCGAACGCCGCAAAGCCCTGCACCAAAACGAACCCATCAATCTCGCCGACCTCCTCACCGAAACCATCGCCGAAGCCACCGCCCACGCCTCCCACAAAAGCATCCATTTCAGCTTCACCCCCGACTCTCCCGCCATCGTCTCCGGCGAACCCGCACTCCTCCACCGCGCCCTGCTAAACCTCCTCGAAAACGCCGCCGACTTCTCCCCTCCCAACGCCACCGTCACCGTCCGCCTCACCACCACCCAAGACACCGCTACCATCACCATCCACGATCAAGGCCCCGGCCTCCCAGACTACGCCCTCCCTCGCCTCTTCGAGCGCTTCTACTCCCTCAAGCACCAACTCACCGGCCGCAAAGGCACCGGCCTCGGTCTTTGCTTCGTCAAAGAAGCCGCCGAACTCCACCACGGCTCCGTCACCCTCACCAACCACCCCACCTCCGGCGCCCTCGCTACCCTCATGCTCCCCCTCCAGCGGTAAAACACCCATTCCGCCACAGATGTCTCTCTTCCAAAGGCAGGGTTACACCCCATAGAGAGAATCCACCCGCCTGGGTAAGGATGCCAACATGCGTCCAAACACTTCTTCCTTGGCCAGTCGACACGCACTCTCAATTGGCGCCTTCATCCTCCTCACCTTCACCAGTTGCGTCGACTACACGAGCGGACCCGGCATGGCCTCCGTCGGCGTCTATTCCGGCAACAGCTACAGCCCGCCTTACACCTCCGGCTACGGCTACGGTTACGCCGGCCTGAACAGCGTCAGCAACTACAGCTACTACCCCCGCTACGGCACCTATTACAGCCCGCAGTCCCGCCAATACTACTATCAAAGAGGCTCCACATGGCAGACCCGCTCCTCTCCCTACGGCGTGTCTAATCGCACCTTCTTCGCCTCCCCATACGTCCCTCTAAACCTCCACAGCCACCCTTCCAATCACCACGCCAGCGTCAGCCAAAGCTACCCGCACAATTGGTCGCCTCCCAGTCACAGCGGGCACTCCGGACACGGCCACTCCTCCTCCAGTCACCGCCGCTGAACATCACCCTTGCCCATCCCCAATCCCATGAAAACAAACACCATACGCATCGCCCTCCTCCTGCTCATCGCCGCCCTCGGCACCAGTTGCAACACCGTCCGTGGCCTCGGCCGCGACGTCCGCCATGCCGGCAGCCACATCGAACACGCCGTCGATCACTAACCGATTCCTCGACTCTCTTCACGTTCGACACCCTCGCCGTCAGCCGCTCCATCCAGGGCCGCAAATACCCCTGAACTGATCCTCCTCATGAAAACTCTTCTCGCCCTATTTCTCACCTTCACCCTGCTCACCACAGGCACATCCCGCGCCCAAAACGGCGGCTCCGTCTCGCTCGACTTCTTCTATGAAAATCTCGACCCCTACGGCGACTGGCGTGAAGTCGGCGACTACGGCTACTGCTGGCAACCCCGCGACGTCAACCCCGGCTGGAGCCCCTACAGCGACGGTCGCTGGCTCTACTCCGACGTCGGTTGGACCTGGGACTCCGACGAACCCTACAGCTGGGCCGTCTACCACTATGGCCGCTGGGCCAACGTCGCCTCCATCGGCTGGATCTGGGTCCCCGGCACCGAGTGGGGCCCCGGCTGGGTCTCCTGGCGCAACAATTCGCAATACACCGGCTGGGCCCCCCTGCCACCCGAAGCCCGCTTTCAGGTCAGCATCGGCTTCAGTGGCTGGGTCGATGACTACTACGACATCGGCCCCGGCAACTACCGCTTTGTACAAAATCGCCAGTTCGGGTCACGCAATCTCGGTTCCGTCTTCATCGATCAAAGCCGCAACACCACCATCATCAACCAGACCACAAACATCACCAACATCCGCTACGAGAACAACACCATCCGAAACGACGGCCCTCGCTACGACGACATTTCCCGAATGAGTTCCGATCCCATCCCCCGCTACAACCTCCAACGCCGCCAGGAATTCGATCGCGACTCCCGCCGCCACTCCCCAGATCACCTCCGCTCCCGCTTGGATGGCGATTCCCTAAGCGTCTTCGCCCCTCCCTTGGACGACCGCCGGCCTTCCTCCACCCCCGGTCGGCATTCCGAAAAAATCGACAACGCCCGCATCAATCGCGGTTGGGACCGCTCGGGCTCCCCGGATGAAATCGCCGCCCTGCGCCGCAAAATGAAAAGCACCGTGGACGCCCCCAAAGACCTCCCTCCACCACCCCGCCTTGACCGCAAACCCGACCGCCCAAAAGACCCTTCGTCCACTCCCAACGCAGACCGCCCCCCAGGTCCCCGTGACCCAGCCGGCAAGGGCAAACCCGGTAAACCCGGTCCCCCTGTCCTCGATACCCCTCCCAAAGGACGCCCCGGCCCCAACTTGGACAAAGAAAAACCCCAGAAACGCCCACCCCCCAACACCAGACCCACCGAAAAACCCGGCCCAGACCCCAAAGTCAGAATACCCGAGTCACACAAACCCGACTCCCAACGTCCCGACATGAAGAAGCCAGAGACACTCAAGCCAGAGTCCAAAAAACCAGAAGCCCGCAAGCCCGAGTCCAAGCCACCCCAGACCAAAAAACCCGCAGCAAAACCTCCAGAAACCAAGCGCTCGGAAATGAAGCGGCCCGAGCCCCAACAGTGCGCCCCCAAAAAGCCCGAAGCACGCCCCGAGCCCCCCAAACCAAAGAAACCCCAGACCAAGCCCCCTCAGCAGAAAAAACCCGAAGCCTCGCGCCCACCTCCCCAGTCACGCCCACCCACCGCCCCCAAGTCACCACCACGCAAAGGCAAGAGCGGCGGCAAGCCCGACAAAAAGAAATCCGAAGAGGAACGCAAGTAACCCCCCAGCGGCGCCACTCGGCGCCGCTTCCATGTCCCCCCCCCTCACCTCGCCCCCTCACTCGCCTCAAACAAGCTGCCCGCGTTCAAAGCCTCCCCCCTCAAATACCGCCCATCGTGCAGCCGATGCACATCATCCCCCGTCCACATCTTCCGATCCGGACCCGCGCTCCGAATGTCCACCTCATCCCGCGCCCTGGCATGAAAAAACAACGGCGTCCCCCATCGATCCACCAACTGCCCCTTTTCATTCAGCGCCGCCGACTCCCCCGAAACAAATTCCAACCCCACCGCATTCTTCCCCATCAACGCCGCCGCCAACTCCTCATTCGCCCCCAGCGGCAGCGGATCATTCCCCTTCACCAATAGCGCAAAATTCCCCACCACCTCCGCCATCGCCGTCAAATCCCCCTGCACCGTCCCCTCCGTCTTCCCATACCCCTTCAAAATCGCATCCCCAGGCTTCACCTTCTCAGGACGCACCACCGGCCTCGACACAGGAACATTGGACCGATTTCCACCCTCCTCTTTCCCACCTCCGCTGATCATCCACACCCGCACCGTCACCAGCATCCCCACCACGATCAACCACTTCACCCCAAGCGTGCCACCACTCCGTTGCCGAGGCACCTTGCGACTCATACCGCCAAAAATCCCACCGGCCTCCCCGTCACCGTCGGCTGATAAAAATTCCCCACATTCGGCAGCACCATCTCCATGCTCGAAGCCGGCACCCCAAACCAATCCAGCATCTCCCCGAAAAACGCATCCACACTCACCTTCGGCACCAGCCTCCCGCCATACCCCACATCATCCGGACCCTCCAACGCCAAGTCCGGAAACACCCCGTGCACCCGCCCCCCCAGCACCGGCCCACCCATCGCAAACGCATTGCCTCCCCACGCATGGTCTGTCCCCCTCCCGTTACTCCTTAGAGTCCGACCAAAATCCGACGCCGTGAACGTCACCACCGAATCCTGCAACCCCAATTGATCCAACGCCTTCTGAAACCCCGTCAACGCCTCGCTCAACACCGTCAGCATCCCCGCCTGCGTCGTCAGCAACTCACCATGATGATCCCATCCCCCCAAGCTCAGATAAATCGTCTGCCGCTTCAACCCCAACTGCGGCCTCAGCGCAATCGCCTTCGCCGCCGCCCGAAACTGACTCATCAATGACCCACCACCCGGAAAAAACCCCGCCACCGCACTGTCATCATACCCATTGAACTGCGACAGAAAAAACTCCTGCGCCTCCAGGCTCGACTTTGTCAACTGCGCAAACGACTCCTGCATCAGCCCCGTATAGTGCTGCTCAATCAAACTCTTCTGCGTCGCATTCTTCAACCTCAGGGGATTCAGCGGATCATCCCCGACACTCGTATTCGGCCCCGCCAAAGTCAGCGCCCCATCCGCCGTGATCACAAACTGCCGCACCGTGTTCCCCACCTGAAACAGATTGTTCCCCGCCAGACTAATTCCCATCGCCGTCTGCCCCGTATTCGCCGTCGCATGCAGCACATCCGCCGCCCGCCCGCCCCACCCCGTCAGCTCACTCATCCCCTGCGGCACACTCGTCTGCCATTGGTCAATCTGATCGCTGTGTGAAAACAGCGCCCTCGGCAGCCGCACCGACTCCGCCAAAAACCCCGCCTTCGTCGTCGGCTCAATCAGCGTCCCCACATTCGCAATGAACGCCGCCCGCCGCTTCCCCGTATCCCCGCCCAACCCATTGAAAAGCTCCTGCAACCCCGCGCACGACGGATGAATCCCATACAACTGCCCATCCCCCTGCGCCGTCTGATTCAGCGGCAACAAACTCCCCGTCCCCAATGCCAGCCCACCCCGCGCCGTCGAGTAAATTGCATGCCGCCCCGCATCCCTCGGCACCAGCCAATTGAACGAATCATTCCCCCCGTTCAAAAACAAACACACCAGTGTCTTGTAGTCACTCGGAGCCCCCTGCGCACTCGCCCGCTGCGCCAACTGCAAATTCACCAACGTATTCAGCACCGCCACCCCGCTCACAGCCGCACAGCTGCTCTCGCCCAGAAATCGACGTCGAGTAAATCCACTCATTCCAATAATTTAACACCCCGCGCCAAAAAAACCACCCCCGTTCTGCACCCCCCCAAGGAGTGACGGCTTCCAGCCGTCACCCACCCCCCAAGCGGCCCCGCCGCCACTTAACGAGCTCACCCCTGCTTCGCATCCCGCTTCCCTTGACTCCTCCGCCCCGCCTCCTCCACATGCCCCTTGATTCGACTGTCACTGCCACTCTTCGCCACCGCCGCCGCTGTCGTCCGTTGCTTCATCTCCGCCGCCTTCGTGGCCTGATCCGTCCTCGACAAATGCGCCTCATGCCCAATTAACGCCCCTTCTGCGATCCGATTCCGTTCTGATTTCATGGTTTGATTGCCCTCGATTGGTTTTCTCGCGTTGTCCTCCCATTGAACTCCATCTTCACCCCCAACTCACTCACAAAAATCCTGTCAATCTTGCCCAAATCCTGTAAATCCTGTCTCCTCATGTCCGATTCCCAGCCCACCCGCAAAACCCCCGAACAACTCCGCTCCTACCGCTGGTACGGCCGCGACGAACTCCGCTCCTTCGGCCACCGCTCCCGCGCCAAACAAGCCGGCTGGGGCGCCGAAGACTACGTCGGCAAACCCATCATCGGCATCCTCAACACCTGGAGCGATCTCAACTCCTGTCACATGCACCTCCGCCTCACCGCCGACGCCGTCAAACGCGGCATCCTCCAGGCCGGAGGCCACCCCATGGAGATCCCCGTCATGTCCGTCGGCGAGATGCTCACCAAACCCACCGCCATGTTCCATCGCAACTTCCTCGCCATGGAAACCGAGGAAGTCCTCCGCGCCCACCCCATCGACGGCGCCGTCCTCCTCGGCGGCTGTGACAAATCCACCCCCGGCCTCCTCATGGGAGCCTTCTCCGCCGACATCCCTGTCATCTACATGCCCTGCGGCCCCATGATGAAAGGCAACTGGCGCGGCACCACCCTCGGCTCCGGCTCCGACGTCTGGAAATACTGGGACGAAAAACGTGCCGGCAACCTCTCCTGGGACGAATGGTGCGAGATCGAAGACGGCATCGCCCGCTCCCCCGGCCACTGCATGACCATGGGCACCGCCTCCACCCTCACCGCCCTCGCCGAAACCCTCGGCCTCGTCCTCCCCGGCGCCTCCTCCATCCCCGCCGTCGACAGCGCCCACACCCGCATGGCCGCCGCCGCCGGCCGCCAAATCATCGAGAACACCTGGCTCGACCGCAAACCCTCCACCATCGTCGACTCACGCTCCTTCGAAAACGCCATCGCCGTCGACATGGCCCTCGGCGGCTCCACCAACGCCATTGTCCACCTCGTCGCCATGGCCGGACGCCTCGGCATCAAACTCCCCCTCGACAAGTTCGACGAAATCTCCCGCCGCGTTCCCCTCCTCGCCAACCTCCGCCCCGCCGGCCAATACCTCATGGAAGAGTTCTTCCTCGCCGGTGGCCTCCCCGCCCTCCTCCACGGCATGCAGGACCTCCTCCACACCGACGTCCCCACCATCACCGGCAAAACCCTCGGCGAAAACATCGCCTCCGCCATCACCCACAATCCCGACGTCATCCGCCCCCTGTCCAACCCCATCCAACCCGATGGCGGCACCGCCATCCTCCGCGGCAACCTCTGCCCCGACGGCGCCGTCATCAAACACGCCGCCGCCACCCCGCACCTCTGCACCCACACCGGCCCCGCCCTCGTCTTCGACTCCTACCCCGCCATGAAAGCCGCCGTCGAGGACATGGACCTCGACGTCACCCCGGACACCGTCCTCATCCTCCGCAACGCCGGACCCGTCGGCGCTCCCGGCATGCCTGAATGGGGCCAGCTCCCCATCCCGAAAAAACTCATCCTGCAAGGCGTGCGCGACATGGTTCGCCTCAGCGACTGCCGCATGTCCGGCACCTCTTACGGCGCCTGCGCCCTCCACATCGCCCCCGAATCCGCCATCGGCGGCCCCCTTGCCCTCGTCCAAAATGGCGACCTCATCACCCTCGACGTCCCCAACCGCAAATTGCACCTCCACGTCAGCGACGAAGACCTCGCCACCCGCCGCGCCGCCTGGAAACCCGCCCCCCCACGCTACCACCGCGGCTACCCCAAACTCTACGTCGAACACGTCACCCAATCCAACGAAGGCGCCGACTTCGACTTCCTCCAACACGGCCCCGCCCTCCCCGAACCCGAAATCTTCTAACCCTTTCCCTATCCCCCCGCCCTCACCTGTGCCACAGCTACTCCCATGCAAGTAGAACGCCTCAAATACATCATCTGGGCCGCCGATACCGATCGCGCCATCGCCTTTTACACCCAGGTCTTCGGTGCCACCATCCTCCGTCAAAATCCCGCCATCACGGAAATCGAAATCGCCAATGGCGTCATCGGCATTCATGGCGGCGGCGAAGGCAACCGCACCTGGACTGGACTTAGCTTCCAGGTCCCCGATGTCATCTCAGGCGCCGCCGAAGTCACCGCCGCCGGTGGCCAGCTCACCCGCGAACCCCAACCCGAAAACGACGAACCACCCCACCTCGCCATGTGTATGGACACCGAAGGCAACGAGTTCATGCTCACCCGCAAACGCCACTAACCGTTCTTGCAATCCCCCGCTCCCTAGCTTTAAAACCCTCCTCTCCGATGCAAACCACCACCATCACTCCCGCCGACCTCCGCCGCTCCGTCATCGCCGTCCCCCCGCTCTGCCGCAACGCCGATTACTCCCTCGCCGACGCTGAAAACACCAAGCTCATCCGCCACATGGAGTCCGGCGGCATCAGCATCCTCCTCTACGGCGGCAATGCTAACTTCTACAACATCGCCGTCAGCGAATACGCCCAACTCCTCTCTTTCCTCGCCACCACCGCCGCCCCCGACACCCTCGTCGTCCCCGCCGTCGGCCCCCTCTACGGAACCATGATGGACCAGGCCGCCATCCTCCGGGACTTCCAGTTCCCCACCGCCATGGTCCTCCCCACCCTCTTCCCCTCCAAACCCGAGGGCGTCGCCACCGGCATCCGTCACTTCGTCGAAAAAGCCGGCATCCCCGCCGTCCTCTACATGAAGGACCCCTCCTACATCACCCCCGAACTCGCCGCCTCCCTCGTCGACGACGGCCTCATCTCCTGGATCAAATACGCCATCGTCCGCGAAGACCCCGCCGATGACCCCATCCTTCGCGAACTCGTGGGCCTCGTGAACCCCGAAATCATCGTCAGCGGCATCGGTGAGCAACCCGCCCTCGTCCACCTCCGCGACTTCGGCATCAACGGCTTCACCGCCGGCTGCGTCTGCGTCGCCCCCACCCTCTCCACCCAAATGATGCACGCCATCCACGCCGGTGACGAAACCCGCGCCGAAGACCTCCGCAAACAGTTCCTCCCCCTCGAAGACCTCCGCAACGCCCACAGCCCCATCCTCGTCCTCCACCACGCCGTCGCCCTCGCCGGCATCGCCGACACCGGCCCCGTCCTCCCCCTCCTCACCAGCCTCCCCGGAGACCTCATCGCCCCCATCGACGAAGCCGCCAAATCCCTCCTAGCCCTCGAACTCGCCGCCCGCTAAACGCCCCCTCCCCAAGCGCCGCGCACTTAACGTACCACGCCTGTCCCAGGCGTGTGTCACTTCCCACTCAAAAGCCGCGCCAGATCCCCCGGCAACTCCGACTCAAACACCATCACCTCCCCGGTGATCGGGTGCTTGATCTTCAGCCCCGAAGAATGCAGCGCCAGCCGCTCATCCTCCACCCCGGACGGATGATACTTCGGATCCCCCACCACCGGGCACCCGATCTCCGCCAACTGCACCCGAATCTGGTGCCGCCTCCCCGTCTCCAGCGTCAACTCCACTAGCGCACGCTTCGCCGTCGCCTGCTTCACCACATAGTGCGTCACCGCCTCCCGCGTCACCTCGCTCGCCTTCGTGCTCCGCACTCGATACGGATTCGTCTCGTCCAAATGACTCCGCAGCGTCCCTTTATCCGCCTTCGGCCGCCCATCCACCACCGCCAGATACTTCTTCTCACATTGATTCCAGTTCGCCTGCAAAGCCCGCTTCGCCACCTCCGTCCGCGCAAACACCATCAGCCCTGACGTCTCCCGGTCCAGCCGGTGCACAATCCAAACCCGCGCCCCCCGCCCCCGCTGTGTCTGCCTCACATAGTCCATCAGTTTCGCATACACCGTCGCCTCCTGCTCCGCCTTCGTCGCGATCGACAACAAATTCGCCGGCTTCTCGATCACCATCAAAGCCTCATCCTCATGCACAATCTTCATCCCCGACGGCAACCTGGGACCCGTCACCGGCTTGCTCTTCGGATCCAGCAGCACCACATCCCCGGGCTTGATCGCATGATCCCCCCGCACCATCACCCGCCCATTCACCCGCACCCCCTCAAACTTCAGCCACTGCCTCACCTTCGTCCGCTTCACCTCCGGCAACTTGTCGAAAAGAAAACTCAACAGCGCCCCCGCCTCCGTCACTTGAAAAGACCCATTCATCAGAAAAAAAATCAAACCCTCACAGCGCCGGCAAAGGAGCCAAATCCACCACCGGACTCGTCTCCCCACTCACCAATTCACTCTCCACAGCACCCGCCACACGCACCATCTCATCTAGCCGCACCCGCACCGTCTCCACCAGCGCCCCACACCCCCGTGGAAACCGCAGCGTCACCAGTCTCGACGCCGTCTGCACGACCACGTGATCACTTAGCAGCCGCGACTCCACCTCCACCCGCGCCCCATCCAAAGGCAAAGGCATCACCATGTCTCGGAACATCCCGCGCAGCACCAGCAGCGCCCCGCCACCCTTCCTCGCCACCACCAGCGTCTTCACATTCGGCTTCATCCCGCGCATCCCCTTACTCTTCCCCGTCAAGCACTCCACCGTCCACGCCACATCATGCTCCGCCGTGTCAGACTTCACCGCCAGCAACCCCAGCACATCCACCGGCAGTTCCGCCTTCAACTCCACCATCCCCGCACCCGTCTCCCGCTGCCCCGGCATCCGCACCTTGTTCCAAACCAGCCACAACGTCGAACGTATCACCCTCACCAATCTCGGAAACACCATCCACAAAAGGATCAGGATCCCCAGGAACACCCCAAACGCCACCACCGGATTCAACAGCACCAACGCCATCCCGCCGACCACCCCCACATCTTCCGCCAAACTCATCGACACATTCGTAAACGGCTCAGGCGAATGATTGATCAACAACCGCGACCCCGCCTTCGCACTGTGCATCGTCATCGCCGCACTCCCCGCCGCAAGCGCCGCCACCACCTCCATATACGGCGGCATCTCACCCAAAGCCTGCAACGCCAGCAGCGTCCCCCCCACCGGACGGATCACCGTATGCACACTGTCCCACAGCGAATCCACCCACGGCACCTTGTCCGCAAAAAACTCCATCACAAAAAACACCCCCGCCACCGCCAACACCCACGGATGCCCCAACGCCTCAAAATGCGCATAACTCCCCGCCAACTCCACCCACCCCATCCGAATCGCCAACCCGGCGATCAAGACCGTCAAATACAAATTCACCCCCGCCAGCGACGCCAAGCCGAGAGCCACTCCGAGTTGTTCGATCATTTCCATGCTTCTCCCATAACACGTCCCCCCCTCCCCCGCGATTGCAAGTCTTCAAATTTTTTACAATCCGCAATCCGCAATCCGCAATCCAAAATCCAAAATCCAAAATCCAAAATCCCCCCTCACCGCGGCGGTCGATACTTGATGATGTTCCGATGATACACCTCGCACTCCTTCTTGTGCATCCAAATCGAAAACCAAAACAACGCCGCCGTCCCCATCACCATCACCCCCACAAACCACTTCCCCTTGCCAGCCAACTGCAACACCAGCGTCACCGCCCCGGCCACCGCCAGCGTGTAGTAAAGCCAGTTGTACCGCTTCCTCCGGTCAGTTTGATCTTGAATCAAAGGCCCCAAGGTCGGGTCTCGTGTCGCCAAAATTCGGGGTGACGCCTCCTCCCTCAAAATCTGATACGGCCACACACTCGCACAACTCAGCGTGATCACCAAAATCGCCAACACCCGCGTCTTCCTCTCCCCCGCCAGCATCGCAAAACTCAAAAACACCAACCCAACCCCCAGCCCATAAAGCGGCAGCGACTCCAGCAGCAAATGCAGATACTCCGGATCACAGATACTGCTCCAAAGATGAATCAGTTCGTCCCACATAACTCAGCACGCCGATCCAATCAAAACAACTCCGTCTGCCCGCTCAATGGCGGCACCAGCCCCAGCTTCCGATACGCCGACGGCATCGCCACCCGCCCCCTCGGCGTCCGCTTGATGAACCCCTGCATCACCAAAAACGGCTCATGCACATCCTCCAGCGTCGACGCATCCTCACCCACCGCCACCGCCACCGAATTCAGTCCCACCGGCCCCCCGTCAAACTTGCTGATGATCGCCTCCAGCACCCGAATGTCCATCTCATCCAGCCCCGTCTCGTCAATGTCCCGCATCGTCAGCGCCTGCCCCGCCACCTCCTCCGTCACCACACTCTGCGCCTTTACCTGCGCAAAATCACGCACCCACCGCAGCAAGTGATTCGCAATCCGCGGCGTCCCCCGCGACCGCCGCGCAATCTCATGCGCCCCACCCGGATGCATCTCCACCTTCATCAACCGCGCCGACCGCATCAAAATATGCTGCAACTCCTCTGTCGTGTAATAATCCAACCGATTCGGAATCCCAAACCGCGACCGCATCGGCGACGTCAGCATCCCCGCCCGCGTCGTCGCCCCCACCAAAGTAAACGGAGGCAAATCAATCCGGATCGTCCGTGCCTTCGGCCCCTGATCAATGATGATGTCCAACCGAAAATCCTCAATCGCCGGATACAAATACTCCTCCACACTTGGATGCAGCCGATGAATCTCATCGATAAACAGAATGTCCCGCTCCTGCAAATTCGTCAGAATCCCCGCCAAATCCCCCGCCCGCTCAATCTGCGGCCCGCTCGTCGTGTGCAGCCTCGAACCCACCGCGCTCGCAATCAAATTCGCCAGCGTCGTCTTCCCCAACCCCGGCGGTCCGCACAACAACACATGATCCAGCGACTCCTCCCGCAGCTTCGCCGCCTCCACCATCACCAGCAGTTGCTCCTTCACCTTCGTCTGCCCATGAAAGTCCGAGAAATCGGCCGGGCGCAAAGCCAGGTCAAAAGGCGAGTCGGGTTCGTTCAAGACAGGGTTCACAGCAGCAAAAAGACAGTCACAGCCTAACGCCCTTCAAAGTGGGGCGCGCCACCGAAAAGAAAAGAAAGAAATCCAACTCCCACCCATCAAAACCCCATCCCCACCGCAGCCCGCTGCCTCACCGCCTCATACAGCACAATCGCCGCCGCCGTCGCCAAGTTCAAACTCCGCGTCCCCACCATCGGAATCCTCAACACCCGCTCCCTATTCTCCGCCAGCATCCCATCCGGCAGCCCCCGCGTCTCAGGCCCAAACACCAGCCACACATCCTCCTCCGTAAAATCCCGGTCCCAGTAACTCTGCCCACCCTTCGTACTCAGCAAAAACAACCCACCCGCAGGCGCCCCCGACCCCTCAACAAACGCCTCCCATCCCTCCCACACCTTCAAGTCCACCTCAGCCCAGTAATCCAAACCCGCCCGCTTCAACTGCTTGTCATCCAGTGAAAACCCCAGCGGCTTGATCAAATGCAACCGCGCCCCCGTCCCCAAACTCAACCTCCCCAGCGCTCCCGTATTGTGCGGAATCTCCGGCTGATAGAGGACCAAATGAATCATGCCCTCACCCTACTGCCCTGCCGCGGCCGTTGGCATCGCCTCCAATTGATTCACCGGCTGCCCCGAAGGATCCAGCACCCGAACCGACACAAACACCACAAACGCCTTCTTATCCACCTGATCCACCTTGCTCTTCCAAAACTGACCCACCAGCGGAATGTCCCCGATCACAGGCACCTTGTCCTGAATGTTCACCCGCCGATCCTGCAACACCCCGCCCAGCACCACCGTGCTCCCATCATAAATCTTCAACGCCGTCGAAATCTTGTTGGTCCGGAAAATCGGCTGAATGATCCGATTGTCCACCGGCTGGTTCACGAGAGCC
Source organism: Verrucomicrobiaceae bacterium (assembly GCA_027487315.1). Taxonomy (GTDB): domain Bacteria; phylum Verrucomicrobiota; class Verrucomicrobiia; order Verrucomicrobiales; family Verrucomicrobiaceae; genus JAGRPD01. The sequence goes on from JAIYDW010000055.1 coordinate 49,483, forward strand.
CCTGCCGTTTGCACCTGATTGTTAATGTCCGACCCGTAATCAATGAATCCCTCAAACTCCGTCGACTCCGGCGTCAGCAAAATCTCCACCTCCTTGCCGTTCGCCGATATCACCGGCTCCATCTCGATCACCGTCCCCACCTTCCTCATCTCAAACGTTGTCGGCGTCGAGGGCGTGATCGGCCCCGTGTTATTGTCGGCGATGATAAAAATGTTCCCTCCGGTCGGGATTCTGCCCACAGTTTGCGGAATCTCCGGTGGATCAAACTCCGTCGGATACCGAAACTCCCTCGCCAAATCAATCGTCGCCTTCTGCCCGCCCTTCGTCACAATGCTCGGCATCGCCAGCAAATCGACCCCCTTCTTCTGATTCAACGCCCGCACCACCACCTGAAACTGCGGATCCGTCAGCACCCCCGATACCGCAAACTGCCCCGGTGACCGCGCACTCGGAAGACCCTGCGTGAGATTCTCTCCCAGCAAATTCTCAATCGTCGGCTTCGCAAAAATCTCCCCGGAACTCCGCAATCCCGCCGTCACCGGATTCTGTCCAACAGGAACATTCGTCCCCGGAAACTGCATCGGAAAATTCTGCGACGGCGCATCACCCGCCTGCGCATTCCCCGTCGTTCCCCCACTCAAAAACACACCATCCGACCCAGGCGCATTGAACGACCCTAGCAACCAATCAAATCCCATCTCCTCCAAGTTCGACTGATTGATCTCAATCATCTTGATCGAAATCAAAGCCTGCTTCGGCGCGCTCTCCGCTGCGGACTCCACCATCGACTCCACCATCTCCAAATTAGAAGCCGTATTCCTCACAACTAACCGGTTCGACGACAAATTGTAGTTCGCTGTCGCCCCCTCAGGAAACGCCACCCCACGCGCCTCCAAAAACTCCCGAGCCGTCAGCCGCCGAATCGCCGACACACCTCCTGCTGGAGCCGCATTCGCCGCAAAAGGATCCGCCGGCGCCGCCGCCGCTGCCGCAGGCGCCGACTCAATGAACCCTGGTGGCACCCGATATGTCCGCACAAAAAACTCCGTGGAACTCTCCGTCAACGACACAAACTTCACCGCAAACTCATCCACCTTGAACGCCGCTCCCACCTTGTCCGCGCAATACCTAACCACCTCCTCCATCGGCATGTTCGTCACCGCCAAATCAATGGTCGCTCCTGATGTCTCAGGCGGCAGGTTCAACACAAAATCCACCCCCTTGCCCGTCGGATCCAAATCCCGGCTCCGCACCCGCAAAAACTCCACCACCTCATCCAATGACGCTCCCGCAAAATCCACCTTCGGCACGATCATCGTCCGCAGCTTCTGCACGATCTTCTCCCGATTCCCCTGCACATTCCGCAACGAATCCCCCCGCGCCTGACTGTACTTCTCCAGATCAGCCGTTGTCGGCGGCACCGCATCCTCCCACAACGCATTCACCCCATTCAACATCCTCGCCCTCGTGTGATCCCTCGCCGCATTGAAATACCGCGCCCGTTCCTGCTCAGCCCGCTCCATCCCACGCCGCGCCGCCGTGTTGTAAGGATCCACCCTCAAAACATCCGTAAACAATACCGACGCCGCATCAAAATCCCCCAACTCCAACTTCGAGTGCCCCATCGCCAGCGTCTCCGCCACCCGCTTCACATTCGTCACATGCTTCGCCGTCAACGCCGGCGGAAACCGCTCCGGATCACCCATCTCCTTCAACAATCGCACCGCCTTCTCATTCCCCGGATCCATCTCAGGCGAAATCACCGTCTTCACCAAATTCTCAGCCTCCTGCATACGCCCCTCCCGCAACAACTCCCGCGCCCACCCCATCGCCGCCGCCGCATACCCGTCCCTCGCACTCGCCCGCGTCGCCTCAGTTAGCGGCGAAGTCGGCATCGACCGATACGCCGACCCAAAAATCGTCACCGCCTCCTGATTCTTACCCGAATTCAAAAGCAGATACCCCTCGCGAACCTGCGCATCAGCCTCCGCCACCAGCGCACTCCGCCGCCTCACCTCCTTGTTCGCCAAAACATCCAAATCCTCAGCCCCCACACTCAACCCACCCAAAATCACCCCAGTCCCGCAAATGAACACGCAGGCACGGGTCAAGGTCTGACATAAGGTCACTGGCTGAAGATACGACATGAAAAACATCCCCGCACGCAGATGCGGAACCAAGTCTGTAGCAGAATCTGCCGCCTCGCCCAAGTCAAATCCTGCGCATTTTGAACTTTTTGCCGTTTTTATCGTCTTTCCCTGCTCCGCCGGATTCATCGCAACCTTTTGACAGAAAGACGGTTCTCAAGTATCAGGTTAGGCATTTTGCTCGCTCTCTACGTTGTTCAAAACAATCACTCCCTTCACTTAGTGCTTCATTCCCCAATCTCCACCGTCCAACTCCGCGTCGGTCTGCTCTCCCTCGGACTCGGCCTCGCTTGTCCATCACTGCCCGCTCAAACCCCATCCAGTGATGCTCCGGCACCATCATCTTCAAACCTTGAGAAGTCCACAGGCCCCTGGGGCACCCTGACCAAAATCCCCATCTTCCTGGATGCTCCAGACTCCATCATCGACACCTACCCCCTCCCTAGCAGCGCCACCCGCTGGAGTCTCCCGGTAAGCGACACCCCTAACTTGCCGACGATCTTAGCCTCCCTTGGCCTGCCCAACCGACTGGTCGATCTACTCAACCAACCCACCCTCCAAGTCCGCGATAGCAATTGGCTTCACCTCTTTCCACCTGCCGAAGAGGTCGCAATCCTCGACCCCGAAGTGCGCTCCCGCCTTTACCTCCATTTGGGCAACTTCGAGGTCAACGAATTCCACCGAGATCCCGTCTACATCCTGACTCCCACCGTCGAAGAGTGGTACCGCTCTTCCGACCTCAATCCAAACCTCATCGCTGCGATCGCCAAACTCGCCTATCGCCGGGGCAACGTTTGGGCTTTCAGCGACCTCCCTTATCTCATAAACCTCACCGCAAGTGAACCCGAGGCCCGTCGCCTGTTCCAATCCTTCACTCGAACCCGTTCCTATCTCGTCAAACTTGTGGTCTCTACCGACACGGACACCGAATCCGTCCGAAACTATTGGTCCATTGGAGGCAAGTCTTTCCGCCTCAAAGCGCTCGGCCCCCTCCTCAACTCAATCAAAGAGACACGGCAAACCGTCGAACTAGATATCTCCCACATCATTCCCGCCTTGCCCCGCAAACTGATTTACAACTACCAGTCTCCCAGTTTCGCAACCAAAGGCATTTTCCCGGACTGTCACTGGACCTCCCTCAACTTTTTCAATTACGAGCCCCATGAGTATCTCCTAGACTCGAGACTCGCCACCAGCAAGGTGATCGACGACTATCTCCCCGTCTCACCACCTTACGCCTATGGGGACATCCTCTTCTTTCTCCGAGAGGACGACGGCAACGCCTTCCACTCTTGCCTCTTCCTGGCAGACGATCTGGTCTTCACCAAAAACGGTCGCAACCAACTTATCCCCTGGATCATCAGCACCCTGAAAGACGTGTCCTCAATCTATCTCGCCTCAACTCCCGGCATCATCCAGGCCTACCGCCGAAAAGATAATTTCGCCGAATACAACGAATAGGGTTCGGTTCAGCCTCCTCCGGTCGCCTTCTGCACCCCAATCTTAATCGTCGGCTCCCCGGGATCCGCCAGCGGTGCCAAATGAGCCCGCCCTCCAGAAGCCTCCAAATCACTCCCTACCGAGTAAATCAAACCCCTGCCCGAGTCATAATGAAACGCTTCCCCTGAAAAGGGATCCGTCAGCCGGGATTTCAGGTACTTCGGCACCAGCGACTCAAGCGTCTGCGGAAGCCCCTTTTCTCCCACCACAAAACGGCGCATCGCAAACAGCTGCACCACCAGCAAATGCCTCGTTCGCGCCAATTGCTGCCTCGCCGGCACATCCAAATAAGGCTCCAATTCCCGTCGCGCATACACCACCCCCCGACCATTCGGCTGATACGCCGCCACTTCTCGACTGCCAGACACCCCCTCCCAAACCTCACGCAGGGCCGTCGCACCCGCCGACGTCTGTCCCACCTGCCTCACCAAATGGCGCATCGTATTGGCCATGATTCCCAACGTCTCATTCGTCTTGAAAAACAACTGCTTCGGCACAGGCCGCCTCACCCCGGCCGGCATCGTGTCAATCGGCTCGCCGCTCTGAATGCCCATCAACCTCTTCTTCTCATACAAATAAAACCCGGGCAGAACATTCCTTTTCACTTGCTCATCCAAGGGCTCACAGGCCTCAAACTGCTGTTGAAACGAACCCAGCGCCTCCTCACTCGCTAACGTGCGTTGTAACAACTCCGCCAAAGTGTCCGTGCAACGCCGATGCGTCTCAATCGACCTAAAATAGAATGATGGCCACGCATGAATGTCCTGCAACCGCCGCGCCAATTCCGCCAAATCCAACGCCGCCGATAACGCCGCCTCATGTTTCCCATCCCTCTGCAAATAGGCTGCTTCAACCTGCTTCAACATCATCGCTGCCGCCCAGTTCGGATGATTGCCCAAATCCGCAAAATGCCAGCTCGCATGCCGCCCATGCCAGTCAAGGTCCTCCAGCAAATCCTTCAAATTATCCAGCGCCTGACTGTTCTCCACCAGCCAGTTGACCATCGCCCCCGTATCCCATTCCCAGACTGGTCTCCCAATCAAATCCGCGTTCGGCACTGCCGTTACGCTCCCCAGAAACACCGCCAACCGCCCCGGCGCGGTAATCGTCGGCGTCAAATCAGCAGGCGTCGCAATCATCAAGTCCTTGTCCTCCACCTCCTCCGCATCCGACACATACAACCATGCCAAAAACGTCAAACTCAATACCGCCATCGCCATCAACACCAAACTCGTCCACGACGTCCCCACCCGCTTCACTCCCCTCCTTCTCCGCTTCGCCCTTCGCCGATACTGACTTCGGATCTCCTCTCCATTCCACCCCTCCTCCTCTCCCTCAGCCAAATCATCCTCATCCGTCTCGCGCCTCGACTCTTGCTTGACCGTCACCGTTGGCTCCTCAATTCGCTCCACTTCAATCGGCTCGCTCACCACCTCTGGAACGATCTTCTCTTCTTGAACCGGCGCTACAACCCTCTCCACCAACCTCTCTGGCGGTCGCACCTTCGGCACCACCACTCGCTCCACCTCCATCCCCTTCGCCAACCCATTCGGCAAAGCACGACTTGTCGGCACCTCTTCCTTTGGCACCTCCACACGGATTTTAACCTCCTCCTTCACCACAGGCGCCGCCACCGGTTCTTCCTCTTCATCAAAACTCCAAGGCGAACGCCACCTAGGCCGACTCCCCGCCCACCAGGGTCGGTTCTCCTCGTTGGAATCGGGGTCAGACAAAAAAGACATGGCACACTAAAATCAGCAACCCCTACACGAACACAAGCCAACCCATTTGCCAATCGCGATTTGACCCCAATTCCTGAGTGCCCCCTCCA
>JAIYDW010000100.1 GCA_027487315.1 Verrucomicrobiaceae bacterium
ACCGAAGTCCGCTACGGCACGCACGAACGCCACATCCTCGACTTCTGGAAAGCTGACTCCACCACCCCCACCCCCCTCGCCTTCGTCATCCACGGCGGCGGCTGGCAAGGCGGCGAAAAGGAACGCGTCGATCGCTTTGTCGATGTCCCCACCCTCCTCCAGGCCGGCATCTCCGTCGTCGCCATCAACTACCGCTTCGTCAAAATGGCCGAAGCCGAAGGCATCCAACCCCCTGTCAAAGCCCCCCTCCACGACGCCGCACGCGCCCTCCAGTTCGTCCGCAGCAAAGCCGCCGAATGGAACCTCGACAAAAACCGCATCGGCGCCGCCGGCGGCTCAGCCGGCGCCTGCTCCAGCCTCTGGCTCGCCTTCCACAACGACCTCGCCGACCCCGCCAACGCCGACCCCGTCGCCCGCGAATCCTCCCGCCTCCAATGCGCCGCCGTCACCGGCGCCCAAACCACGCTCGATCCCCAACAAATGATCGAGTGGACCCCCAACAGCAAATACGGCGGCCACGCCTTCGGCCTCAAAACCTTCCCCGAATTCCTCGCCGCTCGCGAAAAAATCCTCCCCTGGATCGCCGAATACTCCCCCTACGCCCTTGTCACCTGCGACGATCCCCCCATCTATCTCACTTACAGCGCCCCGCCCGCCCTCGGCCAACCCCAAAAAGACCCCACCCACACCTCCAATTTCGGCCTCAAACTCCAGCAACACTGCAAAACCCTCGGCGTCCCCTGCGAACTCTTCTACCCCGACGCACCAGACACCAAACACCCCACCCCCACCGCCTTCCTCATCACCACTCTCAAGGCGAATTAGAAATCAATCCTCCAACAACCCCCGGTTCGGCCGCTGATAAACCGCCTGCACCACCCCGATGTTCCGCGTCGCAAACGCCGCCTCGCAGTACTTCAAATAAAAATTCCACTTCCGCCGGAACCGATCATCAAACCCCAAGGCCGCCACATCCTCCCAGCGCTCATTGAACTTGTCAAACCACCGCGCCAGCGTCCGCCCATAGTCGAGCCCGAAATCGTGCAGCCCCGCCATCGACAAATTCCCCGTCTTGTTGATCGCCTCATTCAACCGACCCACGCTCAATAGCAGCGACCCCGGGAAAATGTGCTTCTGAATCCAGTCCACCCCCTTCTTCAGCGCCGCATACCGCGAGTCCGGCACCGTGATCGCCTGAAACGCCAGCAGCCCATCCGGCTTCAACACCTCATGGCACTTCGCAAAGTACGTCTCCAAAAACGCATCCCCCACCGCCTCCAGCATCTCGATCGACGCAATCTTGTCGAACTGCCCCGTCACATGCCGGTAATCCTGAAGCCGAATCTCCACCCGGTCACTCAGCCCCTCCCGCGCCACCCGCTCCGTCGCAAACTTGTGCTGCTCCACCGAAATCGTCACCGCCGTCACCCGGCACCCATGCTCCCGCGCCGCATGCGTGCAAAAGCCACCCCAGCCACAGCCGATCTCCAACACATGATCCGTCGCCTTCAACTCCAGCTTCTGACAAAGCGCCTCATACTTCGCAAACTGCGCCGCCTCCAACGTCTGCTCCGAGTCCGCAAACAAGGCCGACGAATACGTCATCGTCTCATCCAGCCACAGCGAATAAAACGCATTCCCCAAGTCGTAGTGCTCAGAGATGTTCCTCCGGCTCGTCGTCACACTGTTCGGCCGCAAAAGGTGATGCGCTCGATTCACCAACTTCAGCACATTCGTAAACGCCACCTTGCCCGATGATCCCCCATACTTCGGCGTCCTCGCAATGTTCTTGATGAAGAAAGCAATCACCGCCGCAATGTCCGGCGTGTCCCAGTCCCCATCCACATAGGACTCCCCAAACCCCACGTTGCCATACATCGCGCACCGCCTGAAAAAGTCCCGGTCATTGATCCGCATCTCCGCCGTCACCGCAGCCTCAGGATTCCCCAGATGACAAACCGTCCCGTCCGGCATCGTCATCCGAAGCCCCCCATGCCGCATCTGCTTCAAACTCAACATCACCAGCCTCTCATAGAACCCCGTGGACTGCGCAGGCACCACGGCTTCAATCACACCAACAGATTCAGAGCATGCGGAAGAACTCATAGTTTTGGGGTCTGGATGGAAAAATGGGGGTTGAGAACGTCAGTTTGCAGATGCGGATTCGCCGCCTTCCGATGCACCGGCAACTTCTTCAACCACAGCCGAAAAGCATGCCAATGAATCAAAAAAATCACCTTCAAAGTGAGCAGGGGATACGTCACCGCGCACCTCAGCAGATGCCCGTCGGAAAGCTCCTGGCGTTTTCCAGTCAATAAACTCACCAGCACCTTCTCCCCTCTCGCATCCAGATCATCCACCCCAATCCGCAACCCCTCATTCGGCTCCCGCAACTGAAAATCAAACTTCAAATCCAACTCCGAAAAGGGCGACACATAAAACGCCTTCGGCGTCACCAACCGCCATCCTCCACCAGCCCCCGCCTCCTTCACCACATACAGCTTCTGTTCACGAAACGTGTTCGTCACCTGCACCATCGCCGCCACCACTTGCCCATCCACCGCATACGCAAAGTAGAAGGTCACCGGATTGAAAATGTACCCCAGCACCCTGGGAAACGCCAGCATCCTCACCGCCGCCACCCGCGAAACATCCACCCCCTCCTCCGCCATCTTCCCCATCACTCCCTGCTTCAGATCCTTCGCGCTCCCCCCCAAATGATCCTCGTCATAAAACGAAAACAAATTGAAGCGGTTCCGACTCAAAAAATGCAGTGACCGATCCCACTGCGGCAGCTCATCCAGATCCAGCCAAAGATAAAACACCCCATAGCTAAACCCATGCCGCTTCGGCGACAGCCTCTGGTGCATCACCGTGCATTCGTAAATGGCCGATTGCGCATTCATGCCCATGGATCTCGCCCGAGAATCAATTCACTCAGTTGCACCGCCGAACCAAACGCGTCCTCATGAAACCCATACCGGAAGTAACTCCCGCAAAACTGCCTCCCCGTCCCCTCCCCCAACGCGTTCAACTCCGGTAACCGCTTCTGCGCCTCAATCGCCGGCAAATCAAACAGCGGATGATCGTAGTGAATCTCACGGATCACCTTCGACCGATCCAACGACTTCGGCGCATTGATCGACACAAAGTAATTCACCTTCTCCGAAACCCCCTGCAACCGGTTCATCCAGTAGTGCGTGCTCGTCACCGGCTCCTCTCCGGTTCCCTTCTCCACCAAATAATTCCACGACGCCCAGCACTTCTTCGTCACCGGCATGAACTGCTCATCCGTGTGCAACGTCGCCAGATTCGGCTGATATCGGAAGCAATCCAAAAGCTCGGCCTCCAATTCCGTCGCATCACCCAGCAACGCCCGCGCCTCATCACCATGACACGCCAAAATCACCCGGTCAAAAGTCTCATCGCCCCCGCCCTTCGTGATCACCCGATGCCCTCCCGCCACGCGCTCCACCCTCACCACCGCATCCTCCCTCCGGATCCGATCCGCAAACGGCACGATCAACCGCTTCACATACTCCCGTGATCCCCCATCTACCGTCCACCACGGATGCCGCGTCCGCATCCCCAAAAACCCATGGTTGTACCAAAACCGCATCAACGTCGTCGCCGGAAACTGCAGCATCAACGAAGGCGGCGTCGACCACACGGCCGATCCCATCGGCACAATGTAAAGATCCAAAAAGTCCTGCCCATACCCCCGATAAACCGCATACTCTCCCAGCGTCATCTTCGCAAACTTCGGATCCTCCAGCGCCTCCACCGTCTCCTTGTTGAAGCGGTTGATCTTCAGCAAGAACTGCCAGTAACGCAAATTCACCACGTTCTTCCGCTGCCCAAAAAGCGTGTCCAGATCATGCCCGTTGTATTCGATCCCGCTCGCCTCATGCTTCACACTGAATGACATCGACGTCGGCTTCGTCGGCACATCCAGTTCCCTGAACAACCGCGTCAGATGCGGATAAGTCACATGGTTGAACACCATGAACCCCGTATCCACCGGCAAATCACGTCCCTCCTCCCTCACGGTTACCGTGTTGGAATGCCCGCCCACATGGGCGTTTTGCTCAAACAAAGTCAGATCATACTGATGCTGCAAAAAATGCGCGCACCCTAGCCCAGCGACGCCAGTGCCGACGATCGCTAACCTCGGTTTCATGCCTTCGTCTCCTCCCTCGCCGCTCCAATCTCCGCATACACCGCCTTCGGCACCGGCCGCAAATCCCAGATCAACCCCGTCCACGACATCACCTTCAGGGCATAATACGACACATCAATCTCCCACCACATGAACCCCTGCCGCGCCGAAAACGCATACCGGTGGTGATTGTTGTGCCAACCCTCGCCCAGCGTGATCAGAGCCAGCCAAAAATTGTTCCGGCTGTCATCATCCGTCTTGAACCGCCGACTCCCCAGCACGTGCGCCATCGAATTGATGCAAAACGTGCCGTGCAGCAAAAACACCGTGCTGATAAAGAATCCCCAAACAAACAACTGAAAGCCGTTCGTCCCCAATCCCGGCGCCCATCGCTCCAACGCCGCCCCCACCGCCCAAAGCACAATGCCATAGACGATCGGAACCACCTGATCGTGCCGGTTCAAAAACTTCAACTCAGGGAACGCCGCCAAATCCTTGATCCGGCTGTAATCCGTCGGGAAATTCCGCTGGCTCGTGATCCATCCAATGTGCGACCACCAAAACCCAAACTGTTTCGGCGAGTGCACGTCCGGCTCCTCATCCGAATGCTGGTGGTGATGCCGGTGCACCGACGCCCACCACAGCGCCCCCCGCTGCATCGCCGTATTGCCCCACACCGCGAACAAAAATTGCCCCGCCCGTGATGTCCGAAACGTGCGATGCGAAAAATACCGATGATAAAACGCCGTGATCGCAAACATCCGGACCAGATAAAGAGCCACCGCCGCAAACACCGCGAACCAACTGAATCCCGCCCAAATCACCAAAAGACAGCCAACATGCAAAATGATGAACGGCACCGTGCGCTTGATATCGACCTTGTCAGGTCGCGCCCGCACCACCTCTTCCCCCTCCGGATGATAATCCGAATCCACCCACTGCTTCAGCATGAGACCAAAGTGACGACCAAAATCCCCAAGTCGGGTTAGAATGGATTTGCCTGCGGGAGAGTCTATTTCGTTCACTGTAAATAATGCGCCGACGAATCGGCATTGGATTCAATTGTTTTTGCGTGCCGTCCGTAGCACCACCGAGGAAGACCCCGTGCCACTTCGCGAGCACAAAAGCACTCTCGACACAGCCTCTAATACGGTTCTTACCCACCCATGGTTCGAATCAACTGCGCCCCAGCGCAAATGTTTTCCAAGCCCTGCCCGCACTACCCATTCAGGTCCGCCGGCGCAAATCCAGCCGGCAAAAGCTCGCGCATCCCCATCGACACCAACTCGCCCTGGGATAAAAAAATCACCCTCGAATCCGCCATCGCAAACTCCGCCAACACCTGCCGACACGCCCCGCACGGCGGAAACTCCAATCCCAACGCCACCACCGCCGCCCGCGCCCACCGCATTCCCGCCCCCTCCTCCGCCACCGCACGTCCAACCGCCACCCGCTCCGCACACATCGTCAGCCCATAAGACGCATTCTCCACATTGCACCCCAGATAAACCCGCCCCGCTTCAGTCACCAACGCACACCCCACCTTCGCGCTGGAATAAGGGCTGTACGCCAACTCCGCCACCCCACGGGCGCGATCCATCAACTCTGTGTCCGTGATCATTAGTTAAGTAAAGTTAAACAATTTCCCCATTTTAACCGAGTAAAAACCCCAAAAGAATCCACTCAAACCTTGACCATCCGCCTTTCGAGCATTAAAACCCCGTAATAACCCGGTTTTAATCTCCCGAATGGCCCGCCCGAGCAACAATTTCGAATCCCTCACCATGACGATCGCGGTCACCCCGCAGATCCGCATGTACCTCGAGGATCTCACGCTCAAAGGCACATACGGATGCAGCGCTGCCGAAGCAGCTCGAATGGTACTAAGCAAAGCCATTGATGATTTGGTCGACCGCGGGTCCCTCCAACGTCGTCAATTTGCGCTCAAAGACAACCAAGTCGTCGCCGTCGACGCCTGATTTCCGTCTTTTTTATGATTTCCCACACACACACACCCCACAACACACCCCAAGCTCCCGCCTATGACTGCCACAGTCGAAGAAGAATCCTATGAAGCCGATGTCTTCGGCACCCTCGCTCAAGTAGAACTCACCGACCTGGACGATTCCTGGCAAAGCGATACCCGACTGGGACTGCTCGCCTGGGAAATCTCCCGCTACGAACCCGCCCTCGCCCGCCAACTCGTCGAAGCAGGCAAAAGAAAACTCGCTCTGGCCTAGCCTGGTCCTCGAAAAAGGGCCGCTCGACATGGCAGTGGCAAAACCATCTCCCGCCTGGAATTTGGGGAATCCCTTGACTCTACGGGTTCAGCCCGCATTGTTCTGCCCCCTTTTCCCAAAAAACCATGGCTCAAGAAACCACCCTCATCCTCCTCAAGCCCGATTGCGTCGCCAAAGGCCTCAATGGCGAAGTCCTCAAACGCTTTGAAGCCGAAGGCTTCCGCGTCCGCGGCTGCAAAATGATGCAACTCACCGACGAGCTGCTCAAAGAGCACTACTCCCACATCGCCGACAAACCCTTCTTCCCCGACGTCGCCGCCTTCATGAAGAGCGCACCCGTCATCGCCGTCGCCCTCAGCGGAGAAAACATCATCTCCCATGTCCGCGACCTCCTCGGCCCCACCGACTCCAAAACCGCCCCCAAAGGCACCATCCGCGGTGACTTCGGCGACGACAAAATGACCAACGTCGTCCACGCCTCCGACTCCCCCGAAGCCGCCGCCGTCGAACTCAAGCGCTTCTTCAAAGACGGCGAAATCTTCACCTACTAAGCTCCGCCATCCAGTTTCTTCCTTGAAGGGCGTCCCACCGGACGCCCTTTTTTCGCCCAATCTCGAGAGTCGGTCTAACTCACCGTTTAAACCAAAGAACACTAGCCCGCATTTCTCACACTTTTAGTCGCGAGGCGCAGCGCGAGCCATGCAGTGGCAGCCGAAGCGCAGCGGAGACAGACAGCGACGAAGGAGCTGCCCGACAGGGTGCCGCAGGCATCAACGAAGGCGCAGATTTTAGTGGTGGGCTGTGTGAGTGCACACTGCCCGCCACCAAAATCAAGCCTGACGCCGCCAATGCGTGGCTCCCGCAAGCCGCAGCAGACAAGTGTGAGAAATGCGGGCTAGAGGCTCTGCCCATCATAAAGGCACAACAAGCCCCTCAGCCTCGGCTAACTCCTTCTGCTTGCCATCGAAGGTCAGGAACTCGGACGCACCAAGATGAAGCGCCGTGGCTACGTGAATCACATCAAATCCCCGGTAGCCTTCAGTCCATGTGTATTGAGCCGACAATCGTTCCGCGATACTAACCAAATCTGCCCAATCAACAGGGACGACTACCACAGCTCCGCTCGCAATTTCAAGCTGTAGCTTTGAGAGAGCCGCCAAGGCTGTTGCCTTGGCATACCCTTTGCTTGGATCTTTTTGATGAAGGAACGTTTGCCACCGGACAGATTGCCTGAACTCAAACAGAAGCGGTGAGGCCACATGCAGAGCCTCCGGCATCTGCGCAAAATGAGCCGCAGCTTGAGGGGAGTTGACCTGCTTGCGGTAAAAGGCACACAAAAACGATGTATCCGGATAAGCGATCAACCCTCCTCACCCTCCAATTCGGCTTCTTTCATCGCTGCTACCTCTTCCATGGAAAAGACACGGTCACCCCAGACCTCGTTCAGGCGAGCCATAATGTCAGGCTTCGGAGCCATGCGGGGAGTGGCAACCTCAGCCAAAGAAGTGAGCTGGGCAAAGGCACGGCCTCGCTTGATGATCTGCACGGTTTCTCCGTGCTCGATCCACGAGGACACTCGCCGGAAGTTGTTTCGAAGGTCAGCGACAGTTGCAGTTTTCATGATACAACATATCTATCACTGATTCGCATCTCGTCAAGAATCCTCAAAAACCAAGACTGCGATCACCGGCCACTTCAAAATGCACCACGAGTGCCAAAAAAGATGCCGGGTTTGAACCTAGAAACGGGAATGGAAAGGGATGAAGATGGCGTCGTGCTTGGTTTCACAAGGCTTTCCGATTCGCAGCGGTTGCATCGACAAGGTGATGCCACCCGAGAAGCGGGAAGCCTTGTGGGACCAATGACGGCGGCAGATTCGCCCTCAGCCATTTCCGTTTTTAGGTTGAATGGCATCTTTTCTTCAGCGGAGAAAACATCATCTCCCATGTCCGCGACCTCCTCGACCCCACCGACTCCAAAACCGCCCCCAAAGGCACCATCCGCGGTGATTTCGGCGACGACAAAATGACCAACGTCGTCCACGCCTCCGACTCCCCCGAAGCCGCCGCCGTCGACCTCAAGCGCTTCTTCAAAGACGGCGAAATCTTCACCTACTAAGCTCCGCCATCCAGTTCCTTCCTTGAAGGGCGTCCCACCGGACGCCCTTCTTTTTTGCCTCTTTGCCGACAAATGTCGTATTTTAATCTTGTCAAATCTGACATTTGTCGGCATAACAGCGCCATGGCGCCCAAAAAACCGTCTCCTCTCTCCGCCGCAGAACAGGCCATCATGGACCATGTCTGGAAAAAACAGCCCGTTGGCCTCAATGATTTGCTGACCGATATCAACGAGGCGCGCCTCCAGCCCCTCTCACGCGCCTCCCTGCAAACCCAGCTCACCCGGCTGGAATCCAAAGGCTGGTTACGTCGCGACGACTCCTCCCGGGCCCACCTCTACTCCGCCGCCATCGCTGAATCGCGCGGCCGCAAAAGTGTTCTCGGGGAACTCAAACAACGCCTCTTCGGCGGCAGCAGCCTCGCCCTCGTCCGCTGCCTCGTCGAAGACGGTGAGATCAGCGACTCCGAGCTCGCCGAGCTGAAGAAACTCGTCAACCAAGCCCATGCCAAACCCAAGCCATGAACGAAATCACTCTTCTCAACCTCGGATTTCAAGCGTTGGCGCTCTCCGCCCTCGGCTGGATCACCCTTCGCTCAGGGATCAAAGACGCCCGACACCGCGCATGGACCGCCCTGCTGGTGCTCTTCACGACCGCAATTCTGCCTCTCGCATTACTCGCCTTCCCCATTCCCTCCACCCCTCCCCTTCAGTTCGAATCCTCCGCAAAGTCATCGCCTTCCTCCCTCAACTGGAAAATCCACCTGGATCCCACCCCGGTTCAAACAAATCCCAGCGTCTCGGGTGCCCCGTCTTCGACCCTCATCTTCACCGACTTTTCCTGGGCACGCCTCCTCGCGGGTTCGTGGCTGACCATCTCTCTCGTGCTCGCGTCTCAACGCATCTTCCGCCTTTGGAAAACCTATCGCTGGCGGCAAACCCTCCGGCGACTCACAGACGAAGAATCTTTGACTCTATCCGCCCTGACCTCGCCAGAAAAACTCCGTGTCTCTGAAACCAGTCAAGGCCCCTGCCTCAGCGGCTGCTTTCATCCGCTCATCGTCGTTCCTGCCGAAGCCTTCCAATCATGGACTCCGGAACGCTGGCGCTGGATGCTCGCCCACGAAGGCGAACACCGCCGCAGCGGCGACACCTGGATGAGCGAATGGCTCGGCCTTCTCACCGTCTGGCAATGGTGGAACCCGTTTGTTCATGCGCTCGTCTCGAAATGGGAACAAGCACGCGAAGAAATCTGTGACGCCACCGCCCTGTCCGGCCAAGCCCATCACGCCACCGCCTATTCCAGCTTCCTGCTCGATTTGGTCGCAAACCACCGACAACCTCACCTCCAAACCCTCTCCATGGCAACCTCCCGCCCCGCCCGCCGCATGAGACGCCGCCTCGAAGCTCTGCTTGAGCAGCGTCCCGTCGCCCCTCGCCTCCACCCTGCCTTCATCGCTGCCGCTCTGCTTCTCACCTCCCTCGCTGGCCTCACCGTCCGCACCTTGGGCGTGGAGCCGACCTCCCCGACGACCCCAAAAACAACCGGAGAACTCGAAACCCGGGCTTTTAAACTGCCTCCCAATTTCGACGGAGCCAACAACGCCAAAGACTGGCTAAGCAAACTCGGTGTCGTTTTTCCCGAAGGCTCCTCTGCTGCTTTCAATCCCACCACAAGCCAGCTCATCACCCGCAACATTCCGAACGCATTGAACCAAACCGCAGAGTTGCTCAAAAAATGGCAGGCAGGAGTCGAGTTCGACGAAGTTCAAGTTTACCTCACCACGAAATGGGTCGAAATGCCGGCCAATCCATCGCCAGATGACCCTCTGGCGCGTGAATTGACCCGCCTGGGTCCACTCCTGACCGACTCTCAGCTTCAAGCCGTGATCCGCGCGTTGTCTCAAACGAAGGACGTCGATTTGCTCACCGCTCCCAGCGTCACCACCCGAGACGGCCAGCAAGCCACGGTCGAGGTCCTGCGCGAAGTTTATGTCTCACCTTCAGGACGGGAGGACTTCGCCGGCATTCGCTGTGATTTAACCGCCACCATCCAAAAAACCGCCAACATCCAAAACGGCCAAATCGAAGTGATGGTCTCCGCCGACCTGGGCGTGGCCTTTCAGGATGGCAAACGCCTGAAAGACTGGAAAGCCATGACATCGTCACCGCTGAAGATTCTTCATCTCTACGCCACCAAAACAGCTACTCTTAACGATGGCGAAACCTTGCTAATCCCGATCGGAAATGCCGAACCAGATCGCCAGGTCATGCTCTTTGTCACCGCCGCCCTCATTCGACCCACCGGCCAAAAACTCGCTCCAGGTCAGCTTCATCAATTGGCCACCGCCGCCACCAATGCCCCACCCCACCAACCCGTGGCGGCACCCCCCAAGAAACCCATTCGAATCCTCGCCAAACTCCTGGAGGCAAACGGAGCCGAAGCCCTCAAGGCCATTCTGCCAATGCCCCTAACGGACGCTTCACCCAACGCGGGTGCCCCGTCAGCCATCGCTCCAACCAACACCCTTCCACCTCCAGGCGCCCTCGCAATGGGTGGCGTGATGTCGTCAGATCAATTCACCGCCTTGGTCAAAGACCTGAAACAAGATTCCCGTGTGCAAATCACCGATGTTCCTGTCGAGCGCGTCATCACTGGAGAAGCCACCCTGGCCCGAATCAACGCCGAGCAAGTCCTCCAAGTCACCCCCACTATCGGCGCAGACGGCCAAACCATCGACCTCAACCTTCACCTCTTGAAGCAAGGAGAAAAACCCGGCATGTCCACCACCGTCACCGTCTGGCCAGGACAAACGGTATTCCTCTCAGGCGTCACCGCCGTAGACGAATCCGGAAAACCCACTCACTCCCGCGCCATCAGCATCACCGCCGAAATCGAATAAGTCACCAAAACCGAATCGCCACCGACCCATCGATTACACCACCTTAGCTCACTCCAAAACAAACTCCCCCTGCCCCTTCATCACCGCATCCAACGCCCGCCGATACGGACTCGGCATCGGCGTCTGAAAAAGATCCTCATACCGGATTAAACGCATCCCCTCCACCTCAGGCACCACCTCCGGCGCGGCATGCACCCACAAAGTCACCCGATACCGCGTGATCCCATACTTGCTCTTCAACAGCACCGGCGGCAACTCGCCACCCTCCGGCAACGCCGGCAACTTCCATAGCCCCGTCCGCCTGTTCCCCGTCTCCTGCTGCAGCATCACCCCCTCAATCGTGCTCCGGAAAAAAACCCGCTCCGTCACATCCGTCAACACCGTCCGGTTCGTCTTCACCGGCAAACTCGCCGGATCCACCGCCTGACAAAACCGCCGCACCGGACAGCTTTCACAATCAGGCTGCCCCGTCCGGCAAATCGTCTGCCCCAACTCCATCAGCGCCGAATTGAACGCCGCCGGATCACTCGCCGCCGCCACCAACTCCCGCGCGCGACTCCACTGCGTGGCAATCCCCTCCCGACTATCAATCGGCGTCGCATCATGAAACAACCGCGCCAAAACTCGGCTCACATTCCCATCCACAATCGGCTCCGGCAGCCCGAACGCAAAACTCGAAAGCGCTCCAGCCGTGTAGGGCCCAATCCCTGGCAACTCCAAAATCAAAGCCGGGTCCGCAGGCAAAACACCCCCATGCTTCTCCACCACCGCCTTCGCCAACTTTTGCAAATTGCGCGCCCTCCGGTAATAACCCAAACCCTCCCACGCCTGCAAAACCACCTCCTCTGACGCCTCCGCCAGCGATTGAAAATCAGGAAACCGCTCCAGCCATCGCTGGTAATACCCTCGATCCAACACCGTGCTGATCTGCGTCTGCTGCAGCATCACCTCCGAAACCAAAATCGCATACGGATCCCGTGTCCGACGCCACGGATAATCCTTCCCGCACTCAGCAAACCAAGCCTCCAAGGCAGCGGCTAAAGCGGCGGAATTGAGCAACGTCGAATGGGGCATGAGTCAAAAGCAGATTGCAGCAGCACCCTTCCGGTGGCTTCTCTGCAACCGAATGTCAAACCCTACCACCTACACCAAACCGCTTACGTCCGCGCAAGCCTCCAATCTGCGCGATCTATTGCAGGCGCGCGGCTGGCACTTCGAAACCAAACCCTACTGCCTCTACGCCGCCACCAAACCCGGCGTCAACATCGCCGTCTACGAAAAAGGACCCAAAATCGTCGTCCAAGGCAAAGAGACGGGCGACTTCGTCTCTTTCCTTCTCGAACCCGAAATCCTAGGCGCCGCCGAACTCGGCTACGAGGAAGTCCTCGCACCCGAAATGTTCGAACCCCACATAGGCGTCGATGAAAGCGGCAAAGGCGACTTCTTCGGCCCCCTCGTCATCGCCGGCGCCTATGTCGATGCCGATTCCGCCCGCGCCCTCCGCTCCGCTGGCGTCATGGACAGCAAACGCATCGGCAGCGACGCCCGCATCGAATCCCTCGCCAAAACCATCCGCGAAACCCCCGGCATCAAACACGAGGTCATCATCATCGCCCCAAAACGCTACAACGAACTTTACGCCAAGTTCGGCAACCTCAACCGCCTCCTGGCCTGGGGCCACGCCAAAGTCATCGAAACCCTCCTCGAACGCGTCCCCTCCTGCCCCCGCGCCCTCTCCGACCAATTCGCCAACCCCGCCGTCCTCCAAAAAGCCCTCCAAGAACGCGGCCGCCAAATCGAACTCGTCCAACGCACCAAAGCCGAAAGCGACCCCGCCGTCGCCGCCGCCTCCATCCTCGCTCGCGAAGCCTTTGTCCGCTGGCTCAAATCCGCCGGTGACCGCTGGGGCCTCGACCTCGGCAAAGGCGTCTCCGCTCAGGTCAAAGCCACCGCCACCCAATTCGTCGCCCGCAATGGCCGCGATCCATTGGCGGAAATCGCCAAACTCCATTTCAAAACCACCACCGAGATATAACCGGACCTTACGTATCTGCGCCCAACCACTCTTCTTAATAAAAAGAGACCCTTCATGTAAGAATGCGTTTGCAGAACCAGGGATGTGCGGTAACTCGAACACCATGGCAACCGTCACCAAAAAAGACATCGTAAACCGTCTGAGTGACAAACTCGGAATCACCCAGGCCCAATCAACGGCGGCCCTCGAGAACCTCATCGAGATCATCAGCTCCTCCCTCATGGAAGGCCACGACATCGCCCTCCGCACCTTCGGCACCTTCGAATTGAAACTCACCAAAGGTAAGCTTGGCCGCAACCCAACCCGCCCCGAAATCGAAATGGAAATCCCCCCTCGCCACGTCATCCGCTTCAAGCCCGGTCGCGAGATGAAAGAACGCGTCGCCGCCCTGCCCCTCGACCTCAAGACCAAAGAGTAACTTCCGCCCAAAACTCACCCAAGCGCGTACCTTCTTTGCAGGTCAAGCCCCCGCCCACGGCAGTTGATCAATGGCACCCCCTGCTCTAATGTCGCCCTCATGAAAGCCCTTCTCACGCCCAAACAATTGCTCCAGGCGCTTCTTTTCGTGATCGGCATCATCGGCATCACCATCGCTGTCCGCCAGAACCCCACCGCGCGTGAAGTCGTCAGAGACGCCTTCGCCGGCCTCTTCGGCTTCTTCACCACTCCGTTCATCCTCGAAGCCAGTATCGCCATCGGCGGCCTCATCGCCGTGGTCACCTACAACCAATGGCGCATCCATCGCGAAGGCGACGGCTGGGTCACCCTGTCAGATCCCGAACCGCCTCTCCCCACCCCTCCCAATACGGCTCCCACCTCGCCCTCGCCCGACACCAACCACTCCCTCCAGTGACTCCTGTTCCACCTTGACGGCGCAGGGAGAATCGTGCGACACTCTGAATATCCCTCATGGCACGCGCCTCTAACGTCACCCTCTGTTCTTTCTGTGGTAAAAGCCATGCGGAGGTCCGCAAACTCATCGCCGGCCCCGGCGTCTACATCTGCGACAGCTGCATCAACGTCTGCAAAACCATCCTCGACAAAGAAGCCGCCACTGAGAGCGATATCTCCCCCGCCCTGTCAGTCCCAAAACCGGCCGATATCTCCGCCCTTCTCGACCAGCACGTGATCGGCCAAACCCACGCCAAAAAAGTCCTCAGCGTCGCCGTTCACAATCACTACAAGCGCATCGTCCACAGCCAGCAAATGCAGCAGCGCTCCGGCTCCGGAAAACGCGGCACCTTGACCATGCCCACCCCTGAGGACGTCGAAATCGAAAAGAGCAACGTCCTCCTCATCGGCCCCACCGGTTGCGGCAAAACCCTGCTCGCCAAAACCCTCGCCCGCATTCTCAACGTCCCCTTCAGCATCGCCGACGCCACCACCCTCACCGAAGCCGGTTACGTCGGTGAAGACGTCGAAAACATCATCCTCCGCCTCCTCCAGGCCGCCGACTACGATGTCGCTCGCGCCGAAATCGGCATCATCTATATCGACGAAATCGACAAGATCGGCCGCAAAACCGAGAACGTCAGCATCACCCGCGACGTCTCCGGCGAAGGCGTCCAGCAAGCCCTCCTCAAAATCATCGAAGGCACCGTCTGCAACGTCCCTCCCCAAGGCGGTCGCAAGCACCCCCAGCAAGAGTACATCCAGGTCAATACTGAGAACATCCTCTTCATCTGCGGCGGCGCTTATGTCGGTCTCGACAAAATCATGGAACGCCGCCGAGGCAAAACCGTCATGGGTTTCCTCGGCCACGATACCCCCGTCGATTCGCCCAGCAAAGGCATCGAACCCGAAGACCTCCTCTCCTTCGGCATGATCCCCGAATTCATTGGCCGCCTGCCCGTCATCTGCGCCCTCGAGGAACTCACCGAACCCGAACTCGTTCGCGTCCTGACCGAACCCAAAAACGCCTTGGTCAAACAATTCTCACGCCTCCTCGGAATGGAAGGCGTCGAACTCAACATCACCCGCGACGGCATGCTCGCCATGGCCAAGGAAGCCCGCACTCGCGGCACCGGCGCCCGGGGCCTCCGCAGCATTTTCGAACGCCTCATGCTCGATGTCATGTACGACGTCCCCAGCCGCAATGACGTTCGCGCCGTCAGCATCAACGAAGCCGTCGTCCGTGGCGACCGCCCACCCCTCATTCGCAAAAAACCCGACCGCAACGCCGCCTAACCCGCCTCCATCCTCCCAACCAACCACCATGACCTCCTCTTCCACCGCTCGCCGTGGCTTCCTCAAGCTCGCCCTCGGCACCGCCGCCGCCTCCCTCACCGCTCCCCGCGCCATCGCGCAAGCCGCTTCCAAAGACCCCCTCTTCAAAATCTCCCTCGCCGAGTGGTCCCTCAACAAGCGCATCCTCAAGCGCAAAGGCGCCGAACCTCTCGACCACCTCGACTTCTGCAAAACCGCCCGCTCCTTCGGTATCGACGGCGTCGAATACGTCAACCAAATGTTCTTCGACAAAGCTGAGGACAAAGCCTACCTCGCCGAAATGAAAAAGCGCCAGGATGACGAGGGCGTCAAAGGCCTCCTCATCATGGTCGACCGCGAAGGCAACCTCGGCGAACCCGACGAAGCCAAACGCGCCACCGCCGTCTCCAATCACCTCAAATGGCTCGACGCCGCCGCCTCGCTCGGCTGCCACAGCCTCCGCGTCAACGCCGCCAGCAACGCCAAACTCACCTACGACGAGCAAATGAAACTCGCCGCCGACGGCCTCCACCGCCTCTGCCTCGAAGCCGACAAACGCAACCTCTTCGTCGTCGTCGAAAACCACGGCGGTCTCTCCTCCAACGGCCAATGGCTTACCAGCGTCATGAAAATGGCCGACCACCCCCGCGTCGGCATCCTCCCCGACTTCGGTAACTTCTACACCAACCGCGAAACGGGCGAACTCTACAACCCCTACAAAGGTCTCCGCGAATTCATGCCCTGGGTCAAACAAGGCATGAGCGCCAAAGCCTACGACTGGGACACCGGCGCGGGCCCCTTCTTCACCGAAGACCGCCGCGAAGGACGCGAAATGACCCTCGACTTCGAACGCCTCCTCAAAATCGTCGTCGCCGCCGGCTACCGCGGCTACATCGGCATCGAATACGAAGGCGACGCCCACACCGAAATGGACGGCATCGCCCGCACAAAGCGCGCCCTCGAAGAAGTCCGCGCCAAGTTGTCTGCCTGAGTTCCTTCCCCGGATTCGCCAATGACCGTCAAAGGCATTCGCTACCTGCTCGCCGCATCGGCCCTCATGGGCCTCATGGCCTGCGCAGTCAGTCCGGCTTCCAATCCCGCTGTCGCTCAGGCCAAGGTCGTGGGCATCGCCAGCAACATGCCCGCAGGACGCGCCAACAAAATCATCGTTGGCACCACCGTCTTCACCAATGAGTCCTCGGTCGTCTCCGTCCCAGGACTCAACCTAGTCGACGGAATCGCAAGCCAACTCCGCCCCGGCCTCTCGCTTCGCCAGATCCCCTTCCCTCCACAGAAAAAAGGCTTCGCTGGTGCCATGGCCGCCGCCTACTCCCCCATTCCAGCAAAAGTGCCCCCTCGCACCGACTGCGACCTCATTCTGCTCCTCGATGGAAGCACCCTTAACGCCAGCGGAGGCTACTACAACGCAGCCGCAGGTGCCTACATCCCGAGTTACTCCAATCGCCGTGGACTCTTCATGCAGGAAGGCTTCCTCCTCGGCGCAAAAGTCGATCGCTCCGCAGGCTGTGAGTTCACGGTGATCATCTTTGATGCGAAGACCGGATCGCGAATCGACTACGCTCTCATTTCAGAATTCGAAAAGGTCCCGAAAGATCAATCCCTCCCGGCAGCCCTCCTCCGCACCGCCGCCAAAGCAGCAACACGCGCCGCCAATGCTGCAGGCATCAGCTCTCGCTCAGCCGCCGGATCGAAAGCCAAGAAGGAACCCTCTTTGGCCGACGCAAATGCCCAATTCAAAGCCGACATCAAGACTGCCAACAAGGAGTTTGCCGATGGCATGGCCCAAATCAAAACCGATCTTAAGGAGGACCTCAAGGCCTCCAGCAAGATGCTCGAATACAGCAAAAAAAACCTCCGCAAATCCTTCGGCATCAAAGACCCGACACCCGCTCCAGCAGCATCACCCGAAACGACCGCCCCATGATCCCCGGGTGCGTCAGACTCTGAAACTGCCGCAGCAGCGCCCCCACCTCCCCCATCGGCACCTGCCCCTCCAGCGAACTCAACCACGGCACCGCCAACCGCGTCAAAAACCGCCCCTGGTCCTCATACGCCGTCACCCGAAACCCCGCAGCCGTCGCGGCTTCATGAACCACCGTGAAATTCACGTGGCACGTCAAATCTGCATTCCCCAGATCCTCCAAAACCCGGTCATCCATCCGGTGCTCCCAATATCGCCTCAGCGTTCCCTCAGACCGCTCCAGACTCCAATATTCCTCCGCATCCAACCCATAGTCCGCTATCCAAACAGCCCCCTGAAACACACTCCGCCCCAACTGATCCACCCAGTCCTTCACCGCCCCTTGCACCTCCGTCACAAACCCCTCCGGCAAATCCCCCGGCAATCGCTCCACCTCAGCCCTCAGTTCCTCATCTCGAATCGCCCGGTCCTCCCAAAAAATCGACGCTCCATCCCCCTCAAGCGCGACTCCGCATTCCATCCATTGCCCCCCCTTCTTCACAACCCGCCGCACCGCAAAAGCATCCAACAACTCATTGCAAACCAGCAAGCCATCCGTCCCCTCCAATTCCCCCACCCTATCGATCCACTTCACCTCCCCCCGCCAAACATCCCGCAGCGTGTCACCTTGCACCTCTCGATAGCCCACCTGCGGCTCAATCAAAACCACCTCCAGCAGAGCCGCCAACTCCCCGCACTCCGCCTGAATCCCAGCCAGCATGTCAGCCATCAATTGCCCGTCATGCGCCGCCTGCTCCGCCAAAACCCATCGCCCCGGCTTGCCCGCCGCCTCCCACAACCGCACCGCCTGCTGCCCAATCAACTTCCCATACAAAGGCCCAACGCTCACTGCCGTGTAAAAGTCACCCGTCCTTCCAATCCGCCGAGGCTTCCCCGAATAATAGCCATGACTTTGATCATAGAGCGCCTTCTCCATCACTTCTGACCATGGCAACCAGCCGCCAGCCGCTCTCAACCGCTCCCCAAGCCACGCCGGACATCCCTTCCCTCGCTTTTGTAGCGCGTTTGAGTCAAAGAATGTGGAATCCGGTGGCAAAAGAATCAGATCGGGCTAGGATGTCTGCCGCTCCAGTCGTACGCGGCATTCGGACGGCGGCAAACATCGCGTTATGTTCCCGGACCATATCGAACTTGAAACCAAGAGCAACTGGCGTGGCAACCAGCGCTTCAAACCTCCCTTTTACAAGCGCGGCTGGTTCGGCGCTCTCATCGCCCTCTTCATCGTCGGTGGCATCGCCGCCTTCATCGTCGCAAGCCTCACCCTAGCTCCGCTCAAAGCCAAAGCCGAAGCCTTCGACCTCAACGAACTTCGCAAACTCGAAGCCGCTAGCGTCATCTTCGATCGCAACGGCGAAGAGTTAGCCAAGCTCTACATGCTGAACCGCACCCCCGTGCAGTTCAAAGAAGTCCCCCAGCACCTCGTCGACGCCCTCGTCTCCCAGGAAGACTCCCGCTACTTCGGCCACAACGGCGTCGACTACCAGGGCATCGCACGCGCCATCTGGCTCAACTTCCAAGCCGGTCGCGATACCCAGGGCGCCAGCACCATCACCCAGCAGCTCGCCCGCAACACCTTCCAACTCACCGAGAAATCCTACAAACGGAAACTCCTCGAAGCCATGACCGCCATGCGGATCGAGGAAAACTTCTCCAAATCCCAAATCCTCGAACTCTACCTCAACCGCATCTACTTCGGCGGCGGTTTCTACGGCATCCAGGCCGCCTGCAAAGGCTACTTCGGCAAAGACGTCAAAGACATCACCATCCCCGAGGCCGCCACTCTTTGCGGCCTCATCAAAAGCCCCAACAACATCCAACCCATCCGCCACCCCGAACGCGCCCTCAAAGAGCGCAACCAAGTGCTCGATCGCATGGTCACCGAAGGCTACCTCGGCTCCCAAAAGGCCGCCGAATTGAAGCGCCTGCCCATGATCACCGCGCCCCAAAATCCCAACGCCCACCTCAGCTACATCTTCGACGAGGTCCGCAAATTCATCGTCGACCAGGTCGGCGAAGACCGCGCCGCCGTCGGCGGTTTCCAAATCTTCACCAGCATCAACAAAAGCCTCCAGAAAAACGCCGAAGAAGCCGTCCACAAACGCCTCCTCCAGGTCGAAGAACGCGCCAACTACCCCCATCAAACCTTCACCCAGTATCGCGCTCTCACCGCCGACCACGCTCAAAAAATCAAAGCCGGTATCATCAAACCCACCGAACCTAAACCCACCGCCGAATACCTCCAAGGCGCCGCTCTCGTCATCGACAATGAAACCGGCGCCATCCTCGCCATGGTCGGCGGTCGCGACTTCCTCGACGGCCAGTTCAACCGCGCCCTCCATAGCCGCCGTCCAGCCGGCACCGCCTTCCTGCCCTTCGTCTACGCCTCCGCCTTCTCCACACCCGATATCTTCCCCGGCACTCTCGTCGAAGACGCCCCCATCGACAACCGCCGCGTCATGGTCGGCGCCACCACCGGCATCCTCGGCGAGTGGGGCATCGAAGACTCCAAAACCTACAGCATGTCCACAATCAGCCTGCGCGAATCCCTCGTGCAATCGTGGAACGCTGCCACCGTTCGCCTCGGTGACTTGATCGGCAACAACCTCATCAAACTCCTCCCTGAAGCCCAACGCCAAAAAGCCATCCCCTGGACCACCGCCCTCGCGTCCATCCAGCAACTCTCCAAAAATGCCGGGATCAATTCCCCCCTCAAAGAATATCCATCCACCTTCCTCGGTGCCAGCGAAGTCAAACTCGACGAACTCTGCCTCGCCTACTCCACCTTCCCCAACGGCGGTGTCCGCCCCCCCAAACTCCATCTCGTCGAACGCATCACCGAGGGCGAAGACAAAGTCATCTTCCAAGTCGATCTCGAAAAACAGGGCCGCTCCACCGCCATGGACCCCATCGCCGCCTACCAAACCCACTCCTGCCTTGTCGATGCCCTCGAACGCGGCACCGGCAAAGCCGCCCGCGCCGAATTCGGCCTCGGCGACTTCCCCGTCGCCGGCAAAACCGGCACCTACGACGGCTTCAAAGACCTCTGGTTCATGGGCTACACCTCCGCCATCACCTGCGGCGTCTGGGTCGGCTTCGACAAACAAAAACCCATCTACGACGGCGCCTTCTCCAGCCGCATCGCCCTCCCCATCTGGTCTGACATCGTCAACACCACCATCGATTCCTACCCCCCAGCCGACATCCCCGTCCCCCCAGGCGTCGAACGCGTCGAACTCTGCAAAAAGAGCGGCATGAAAGCCACCGACTTCTGCTTCGATCGCGTCGCCCGCGACGATGGCCGCGAACAAAACGTTCGCTCCACCTACATCGAATACACCCGCCCAGGCACCCGCTTCGACCTCTACTGCACCGCCCACACCGGTGAAGGCGTCAACATGGACATCCTCGCCTTCAGCCGCATCGGTCTGGGCGGACGTCGTCAAGAAGCCGGTGGCGGTGGCCTCTTCAAAAACGTCGAACCTGTTCGCCTCCAAGGCCTCACCATCCTCGGCCAAGACCCCTACAACTCCGTCCAACCCCTCCCCCGCGCCACGCTCGTCGACGAAGATGGCGGCGAAATCAAACGCGCCGAACCCGTCGAATCCCTCGAAGACGGCCCCCAGGAACTGCCCATTCGCCTGTCCCCACCCCCTCGCATCTTCATCGAGGACGACAAACCCGGCATCACCACCGCGGCAGGCGCCCAATAACATCCCTCACCATGGAACTGGATCTCACAGGCCCTCTCCGGGAGGACGCCTATCGCATCCTCTCCGGTCTCGTCACCCCCCGCCCCATCGCCCTAACCACCACCGTGGACGAGCATGGCCGCGTCAATGCCGCCCCCTTCAGCTTCTTCAACCTCCTTGGCGATAGCCCTCCCATCCTCGGCATCTGCCCCGGCGATCGCTCTCCCGGCGTCCCCAAAGACACCGCCCGCAACATCCGCCTCACCCAGGAGTTTGTCGTCAACCTCGTCGACGAACCGCTCGCCGAAGCCATGAACCTCTGCGCCAGCTCCCTCCCGCCCGGCGAGGACGAAACCCGCATCGCCGGCCTCACCACCCTGCCCTCAACCCTCGTCAAACCGCCCCGCATCGCCGAGTCCCCCGTCAGCCTCGAATGCAAAAACGTCGGCATCTTCGAGATCGGCGAAAACCGCCTCATCATCGGCGAAATCCTCCGCGTCCATGTCCGCGACGGCATCCTCAATCCCGAAACCTGGCTCGTTAACCCCGCCCACTACCGCCCCATCGGTCGCATGCAGGGCCCCAATTGGTATTGCCGAACCAACGACCAATTCGAACTCAAACGCCCCAAGTAATCCTCCATGGTTCCCGATGACGCCATCGCCGAACGCATCCTCAGCCTCGTCAAACAACGCGGCCCCGACAAGACCCTCTGCCCCTCCGAAATCGCCCGCTCCCTCGCCCCCACCGACTGGCGCCCCCTCATGCCCGAAATCCGCCGCATCGCCCAGCAACTCAGCCAAAAGCAGCGTCTCAAAATCCTCCAGCGCGGGCAACCCATCTCACTTCCCGCCACCCTCGTCAGAGGCCCCATCCGGCTCGCCAGCCCTGACCAAGATGTGGATCAACCATCCCGCTAGCAACGTCACCGCTCCCCACATCAGCTCCTGCGGACGGCGCTGCACCAGAAAAATCAGCATGTAACTCGTCGCCGCCGCAAACAACAGCGGCGGCACTGGATACAGCGGCACCTTGAACGGCCTCACCACCTCCGGCCGCCGCCACCTCAACCAAATCACCGCCACCACCGCCAGCAGCGAAGACACCAGCAGCAGCGCCCCCACGTAGTTCAAAACCGCATCGAAGGTGCCATAATAAAGCAGCAGCAAAGCCAATCCCCCTTGCAACAAAACCGCTCCCACCGGTGCCCCATGCCGGTTCACCTTCGCCAGAAATCCCAGCCTCATCAAATCCTGTCCCAACCGCTGATGCACTCTCGATCCCGCCCAAGTCAAACCCGTCAGCATCGACAGCAACCCAAACGCAATCAACCCGCCCATCCACGCTCCCCCACGCTCCCCAAAAATCGCCTTCGCCGCCGCCAGCGCCACCTCCGGTTCACTCCGCAACATCTCCCAGGGCGCCCTCACCAAAAACGCCGCATTCAACCCCACATACAGCACCATCACCAAGGCCGTCCCCCCCAGCAAAGCCAGCGGCACCGTCCTCTGCGGATCCCGCAACTCCCCCGCCACATACGCCGCCCCATTCCACCCCGTGTAAGCATACATCACATACACCAGCGACGTCGCAAACCCTCCACTCAGGATCAAATCCCAATCCCCCGCCTTCGGCATCAACGAAACACTCGCCACCACCTCACCTCCTCCCGCAGGCACCATCGCCCCCACCATGAACGCCACAATCAACGTCACCTTCAAAAGCGTCAGCCCTCCCAAAAAGCGCCCCACCGCCGATGTCGATCCCAGCATGATCAACGTCACCAACACCACCGCTCCACCCGCCAGCCAGATCGGCTCCACCGGCACTCCCAGCTTCGCCAAATAGCGCCCAAACGCCATCGCCGCCAACGCAATCGGCGCCGCAAATCCCGCCACCAGCGACACCCAACCCGCCAAAAAACCCGCCAGCGGATGATACGCCTCCCGCAGCAAATGATACTCCCCACCCGACCGCGGCCACATCGAAACCAGCTCCGCATAACACAGCGCCCCGCAAAACGAAAGCACCCCGCCCACCGCCCACAGCACCAAAATCGGAAACGCCGAAGGCAGCGCCTCCAACTGATACCCCAGCGAAGTAAAAACCCCCGTCCCAATCATGTTCGCCACCACCAGCGCCACCGCCGGCCCGTGCCCAATGTCACCCTTCTTCATCCCACAGCCTGCCGCACATCTCTCTTCCCTTCAAATCCCAATCTCCCCCTTTCAATCCTCAGCCTCACTCCACCGAATCTCCCTCCGTACACCCACCGAGTGAAAATGCGCCTCATCATCCAAAATGAAGCCCTTCTCATTCACCTTCATCCCCTCCTTCTCCAGCCGCTCCCTCTGCACCCGCGCCAGTTCCGCATCCATCTTCGGACTGATTCGCGCATCCGCTCCCACCACCCGATGCCACGGCAGCCTCTCCGATTCCTCCTCCGTCAATCGACTCATCACAAACGCCACATGCCGCGCCATCACATTCATGTGTACCGCGATCGACCCATACGTCGTGAACTTCCCCTCCGGCACCAACCCCACCAACCGGATCACTTCGGCTCGGATCCGCTTGAACGCGATGGAAGGCGGTTTCGGCATCGACTCACAGCTTCTTTTCCCAAAACAACGCTTTCCCCATTCGGGGGTCAAGCTCATAGCCGCCGAATCCCATCCCCCTGTACGCCTTTTGGGCGATCTCATTGTGCTCTAAGACCTCAAGTGTCAGTTTGCAACAATCCAACTTTCTCGCCAACTCCTCAACGGCCAAAAAGAGCCGTTTTGAAATCCCTTTCCCACGGAAATCCCTGCTCACAATGACATCGTGAATGTTCAACAACGGTCGGCATTGAAAGGTCGAGAACCCCTCAAAGGCAATGAGTAACCCGATTGGTCGCCCCTCCATCCAAGCGATCAGCGCATGGGCATGGGGCCGCCGCGCGATCTCGGCAGGAAGATTCAGCCTCACATGCTCAACCAATCCCTTGCCTCCACCCTCCAGTGAACCCGCATACTCGTCCAGCAACGCCACCAACCCCTCAGCATGACTTGGCTTCGATAAGTCTGCTTCGACGATTTGAAGATCACTCTCAGACATACTCAAACCAAGGTTAACAAACTTCCTCCCGCAGTCCGATCCGGTCGGCCTAGTTCACCCCGCTCAATCTCAAGCAACCACTGCTTGATCTCCACCCCAAACGCAAACCCCGTCAAATCCCCATTCGCCCCGATCACCCGATGACACGGCACAATCACACAAATCGGATTCGTCGCATTCGCACGCCCCACCGCCCGCGCGGAACTGCCCAACCCCTTCGCCAGCTCACCATAACTCCGCGTCTCCCCGATCGGAATCGCCCGCAGCGCCTGCCACACTCGAAGCTGAAAGGCAGAGCCTTTCGGCGCCATCGCCACCTCAAAGTCACGCCGCCGTCCGCTAAAAAACGCATCCAACTGCGCCACCACCGGCGCCAAAACCCGGTCAGCCTCCGAACCCTCGATCAATGTCACCCCCGGCTCCAACCGCCTCGATAACGCCGCCACATCCCCAAACGCCGTCGCCGCCACCGCGCCCGTCGCATCACACGCCACCGCAAACGGCCCTGCAGATGTCGCCAGCTTGCTGACCAGAAGCGAACGCGGAGAAGGAGAGAGTTTCATCGCGCCATCCTAATCGCCCCAAGGCTCCGCGTCGATCCCACTTTGTCCTCCCAGCCCACTTCCCGTCCTTTTCACTGTCGCACGCCCGCCTCATCGTGCATGTTCCCACCATGTGGAAACAGCTCCTCGCCCTTTGGATCGCGGCCCAGCTCGCGCTGATCTCCTCCGCCCCTGCCCAATCCAGCCGCCCTAGCGATCCCTTCACTCCCGCCCAGGATGATCCCTTCGCCCAAATGGAAGTCCTCACCCGGGCCATGGAAATCATCCGCCAAAACTACGTCGAAGCCGACAAAGTCACCTATGGCGACCTCATCGAAGGCGCCCTCGAAGGCATGCTCCGCAAGCTCGATCCCCACTGCGAATTCATGGGCCGCTCGCTCTTCGAAGACATGCAAAAAGAGCAAACCGACACCTCCGAAGGCGTCGGCATCACCGTCGCCCTGCGCTCCGGCGTGCTCACCATCATCACCGTCCGCTCCGAAGGCCCCGCCGCCCGCGCAGGCGTCCTCGGCGGCGATCAAATCGTCCGCATCGATGACGTGTTGACCGACACCGTCGGAGTCGTCGAATGCGTCCAACTCCTCAAAGGCAATGCCGGTGACCCCCTCCGCCTCACCGTCCGCCGCCCCGGCACCCAGCAGTTCCTCGAATTCAAAATGATTCGTGAAACCTTCATCGAATCCTCCGTGCACGATCCCATGCTCCTGCACCCCAAACTCGCCGCCGGCCATCGCATCGGCTACGTCCGCATCTCCCAATTCACCCAGCCCACCGTTAGAGACCTCAGTCAGGCCCTCGACAGCCTCGAAAAGCAAGGCATGACCGCCCTCGTCCTCGACCTCCGCAACAACCCCGGCGGTCTGCTCGACGGCGCCGTCGGCGTCTGCGGCGAATTCCTCCCCGAATCCACCCTCGTCGTCACCACCGAAGGCCGCATCGCCTCCGACAATCCTCCCCCCTATCGCACCCCCAAACGCCCCGGCAAATCCCCCCGCCGCTACCCCATGGCCGTCCTCATCAACCACGGCAGTGCCAGCGCCGCCGAAATCGTCGCCGGCGCCCTGCAAGACCTCAAACGCGCCCTCGTCGTCGGCACCACCAGCTTCGGCAAAGGCTCCGTGCAAACCATCATGCCCCTCAACACCGGCGCCGCCATGCGCCTCACCACCGCCAAATACTACACCCCCAGCCACCGCACCATCCACGAGCACGGCGTCGAACCCAACATCGTCTCCACCCTCTCCACCAAAGACGAACTCGAAATCAGCAAATGGCGCGCCTCCCACAGCACCGGCGAAGCCGCCGCCCTCGAACTCGCCTCCCTCGGCGACCGCCAACTCGAACGCGCCGTCGACGCCCTCAAAGGCGTCCTCGTCTACGCCGACTTCGCCAAAAACACCACCCCCGCCCCGTCCCCACCCCCATCAAAGCCCACCCCAAAGCCGTCTCCCACCACAAAACCCGCAGGCAACCCACCCGCCTCACCCAAAAAGACCGCCCCCACACCTTCTAAAGCCGCCAAGCCAACCGCTCCCAGCACCAAAAAGCCCGAGTAACTCCGGCCATCAGTGCATACGTCACACGCCGACAGAGGCACAGATCCGCCTCCGCCACCGGGCAAGGTGGCAAACATTTCGAGATCCACCCACTAGTTCCCCGCTCCACCAGCAACAATGTTCCCAGCTCCACCAGCAACAATGTTCCCTGCCCCGCCAGCAACGATCCCCGACGGAACCTGATTGGCCAATCGCTGAGCACTTCCCCCAACAAAATTCCCACCCGGAGTCGCCACCACCACGCTCGCACTTGAGCCTGGATTCGCCACGTTCCCAGCTCCAGCCGCAACAATATTCCCCGCACCCGCCGCCACAATATTCCCAGCCCCGGCAGCAACGATGTTCCCTCCCCCAGACGCCACAATATTCCCACCGCCCGCCGCAACAACCCCACTCGTGGCCGCCAACCTCGACCCCAGCAAACTCCCTCCATCATTCGCAATCAATTGATTGGTCCCCTTCAGAAACAGATTCCCTGCACCAAGGTTAACCACGTTCGCTGACGAACTTCCGACCAGGGAAGCAAGATTAGAAGACGTCAATGAAGATCCATCATTCGCAATCAAATTCCCTGCACCGGCCGCCACGATGTTGCCTGCTCCCCCTGCAACGATGTTTCCAGCGCCTCCAGCCACAATATTCCCAGCGCCAGCCGCAACAATATTCCCGGCACCCGCCGCAACCACCCGGTTTCCACCAAGAGGCAGGATAATTGTATCCCCAATCGTCATGTAAGTCACCCCCGCGATCGTCGTCGCCAGATTCCCCCTTGATATCTGCGCTGCCGCCGCCTCAATGGCTTGAATCTTCGCATCATTCCGCCCAGTCAGTAATGCTCCGAGACCATTGAAAAAACCACCGATTGCGTCCGCCACAGTCTGCAGACCGGACACGACGAAGTTTCCGTTCACGACCCGCGTCACCGTCATCGCTGGGGCCACTGCACTGGCGTTCGCACACTGAAACGTGCAGGACGCTTCCACAATCGTCCCCCCAATTCGTTTCACACCCAACTTCGGCCGCACCACCAGTTGCCTCACTTGCACCTCCCCCGGAGCTAAACTCTGAATCGACCATGAAACCTTCTCCCCCGCCTTAATCACCCTGTCCGGTAAAAACCCACCCGTCGTAAATTGCGGTCCCGTCTCCACCACATCACAATCCTTCGGCACGATGATCGCCAAAGTCCCACCTGTCGCCGCAGTCTGTCCATGATTCCCAAACGTGATCGTATAAGGCAAAAGCTCCCCCTCCCTCACCGAGAGCAGTGTCGTCTTCATCACAAACGTTCTTGGACCATTCGGATCGGGATCCAGGTTGGAAACTCCCTCCATCGTCTGAGTCCCCGTCGCCCCAGCAATCAGTCCCGCCCCCCCATCCGGCACCGTCTTCGCCGCCCTCGAAGCTGACGCCACCGCCGTCTGCGTCACCGCCACTTTCAAGGCTATCTTTTCATCCGGCTGCCGATCCGCCGCCTTAATCTGAGCTTGATCTTTGATCCTCAGCACCACCTGCACGATACGCGCCCGCCCTCCCTGAATCGTAGGCACAATCACCGAGATCTCAGACGCCTGTCCCGCTACTCGCTTCGTCGTCATCGCCGTCGCAGCACTCAAGGAACCTGTATCAACATCCACAAAATTGGTCTCCACATACACCGCCTGCGTCAGCGGTATCGTCGCTTTGAAAGTCACCGACCCACTCGCCCCACCTCCATTGTTCCGAATCACCGTGTTGTATGCCTGCAACTCTCCGAATGTACTGCTCGATTTGACAGGATAAACGTAGCTCGAGAGCGACGAATTAGACACCACTATCCCTTGCGGATCCGTCATCCGACATGGAATCGCCTCCGTGAAGCTATTGCTATACAAACTCGGAGCCGGAATCGGGAATATGCTTCCCACTTTCAGAGCCACCGCGTCTTTGATCGGCTTTGTAATGTCCCGCACCGCCATCTTCTTCGGCCTCATCTTGTAATCAATCGTCACAGTCGCCCCCGGCGCAATATTCCCCACTTCAAACATCACCACCTCCGCCTGAAACACCCGTCTCGAGTCCGCCGCTATCACCGAACTCGTGATCTCCCTATACTCCTTGTCAAAAAGCTTCACAGACCCAGAAACCGCCGGAAGCCCATTCACCAAAACCCCACCATCAAAAATCAAATCCGGACTGATCGCATCCACAACTCGGCACAATCTGGCCGCCGCGCCACCACGATTCGAAATTCCAATCACCGACCGCACTTGATGCACCTCATTTACCTTGTCATCCACAATCACTGAAGCCATCTCCACTCCATTGTCATTCACATATCCATCGTTCTCACCAATCAACTCTTTGCTCATCCCCAAAATCGGCAGCCCCGCAGGTCCGGGCACAGTCACCAAAGACCTCACCGCCGGCTGTTCCAGCACACTCGCAGCCAACGCTGTCTTATCTGTGATGTTCGGACGGGGATACGCATAGAACGGCAACGAAACGCCCCGCGTGCGGAAGTTGTACTCCACCAATCGAATCTCATTGGGACTCGTACTGCCATCCGCATTCACCACCGTGTCAGCCAGCTCCGCCCCCACTCGAACCGTGAACACCAGCGTGCGATTCTCCCTCGCCGCCATGTTCCCCAGGTTCCACGTCAGCACGCCCGTGTCAGCAAACGACGACCGCGTTAATGACGGATTCGTCCCTGTGGTGATCAGAGTGCTGTCAGCACCATTGAAGTTCAATCCGCTCGCCTGTCCATAGCTGGCAAATTGCGTCCCCACAGGCATTCGCACCCAAACCACCGCTTCCTGCCTCGCCGTGTTGTAAAGATTCTGCACCGAAAGCGTGTAAGTGATCGTCCCCCCGACTTCGGCAATAGCGGTGCCCCCGGCACTCGCCTTAATATACAGCCCGGCGTTCACTCTCGCCACAGGCAGCACAACCGGACGTGCCCCCGAACTGCTTCGGATTCTGGTCATCGCCGCCGTGAAGGTTTTTGAGTTCGTAATCGGCGTCACACCTTCCGCCGCTCCCACCCCCGTGGGTTGCAACAGCGTTCCAATCTTCACCGAGTCCAGCACGATGCAGGAGTAATTCATCACCGCTGAAGCACCCGCAGGCAGACTGGAGATCGACCACGTCAACCCCAGATCCCGCTCCGCACTGTCTCGCTGCCGCACATTCGGAATCAGCGGCCCCGTGGAAAGTTGGGCACCGCTGCCCACCGGATCTTTCATCCCGGCTGGCACAGGCCCAAACACCACCACATTCTCAGCCGCCGTCGAACCCACGTTCCTCACCTTGATGTCATAGCGCACAATATCCCCCGGGCGCGTCCGATTACTCTCCGGGTCCGCGTCACTCCCCCTCGTCACCTCCACCTCCAACCTGGACTTTCCAACCACCAGGAAAATCCCGGGTGCCTGAAAACTGCGCGCCGAATAACCCTGCCGCGTCGTCAGCGCCCGGAAAAAATACGAACCTCCAGGCAACGGCATCGACGTTGATAGCGTCCACGCTACCGGCGTCCTGCCACGCCGAAGCGCCCCCGGCAAATCAGTCCAGACCGATCCATTCTCTCCACTCCGGTATTGCAGCCGGGGCGGCGTCACCACGATATCCGGCTGCAGCGGCTGCGTGATGTCAAACGTCCAAGTCGCCCACTGATCCCCCACCGAGATCCCCTTTTTACCGTTGGGTGCAATCGCCAGAGCCGTCGCTCCCACCACCGGAGGCAAAGCTGCCCCGATCACCGTCGCCGGAAAATCCGTGGTCGCTAAGTTCCCCACTCCCGTCTTCTTCAAATAGGCCCGCGCCGCAAACGCAGCAGGCACCAGTGTCTGCGCCGCCGCCGAACGCACCGTCAGCGTGAAGTTCTCCCCTTCACCCGACGCCAAACTCGGAATCGTCCAAGTCACACCCTCGTCATCGCCCCCAAACAACGTGCTGCTCCCCGGAGCCGACACTTTGGTGGTTCCACTCGGCAGCCAAGCCTCCACCACCAAGCCCGCCTGCGTCACCACTCCGGGATTCGTCACCGCGATCTGATAAACCAACTCTTCCTCCGCATTCCCCACCAAAGGACCCGTCACCGCAATCGCAGGTCCCGGCGGCGTCGTATCCCGAACCTGGAATGCATTCAAAATAGGCGATCCACCGTCCAACCCCGAAAAATCAAACGTGATGCCCGGCTCCTCCGCCGTGAACGTGGCCGTCACCCATTGCCCCACTCCCCCATCAGCATTGAGCGAATTGGGATCCAACTGCACACTGTTCGTTCCATCCACTGCAATCACCGTTTTGAATTCATCCACCCCAAACCCATTCACTCCCGCACCCGCTGCATTCACCCAAAACTGCGCCGCATACTCCCGCCCCACCACCAGCCCGTTGAAACAAACCTGGAAGCGCTTCTGGGACGCATTCCCCAAACGCGTCACCCCCGTCCCCAGCAACCCTCGGTAACTTTCGTCCAGATTAGCGTAGGGCGCGCTCGCAGATCCCAGATCACCCATCCAAGTCGTGCCACCTGTCAGCGTCACCGTCGCCGTACCTGCCCCAACCAGATTCCCATCCTTGAATTCCGTAAACACGACCCCGTTAACCGTCCTGTCCCCTGAACCTGACAAACCATCTCGCACCAAGTTTCTCGCCGCCACCAGCGTGCCCGATGTGGCCACCTCGTCCGGCCCACTCACCGTCTCCGGCGTCCCCCAAGTCAGCTGATTGGTGAATGAACCCGATGTGACCGTCCGCACATTCACAGTGAAAGATCCCGAATTATTGAACCAGCCGCTTCCATCCATCGTCCCGAGAAAAAGTCTCGTCGCCCCCACCGGCACCGCCACCGTCTGCCGCACACCTCCCGTCGCCACCCCATTCCCAATGAAAAACGGCACATTCAAGGTCGGCACCCGAAAAGTCGAATCGCGCCGCCCGGAAGACGCCGAAAAGTCCTCACCCGCTGGCTCCCCTCCTGCCACCGGAGTGTCGTCAGAAAGAAAAACCCCAATCAACGCATTCGCTGGCGCCCAAGTGATGCCCGCAATCCCATTCTCTGCCGCCTTGTTCATTTCAAAAAAACCGCCCCCACCCACACCTTCCGGACCCGTTTCTGAACCCGGTGCGAAACCCGCCCAACCCGTCACATAAAACTGCAGTTCATCCCCCTCAGCGACCTCCAACTCCACTGGCGAGTGCGTAGGCGCCACATCCCCTCCCGAAGCCGTCGTTCCATCCACCGCCCCTGCCAACCAAGGATTCGCCGTGCCCGGCACCGTTACGACTATCGGCTGCGCTATCGCAGCGATTGACAGCAGAACCTTAATCAAACACACCCGTAAAATGCCAACTGATCGCGCGCTTTTCATGCAGCGCGGAGCATGGAGCCTAGGGTTGTAATGTCGAAAACTTTCTTTGCCGTTTCCTTGAATACTTGGCCCTACCAGCTCGCCCCCAAATCCCAGCGCCCCGCCAGCGCCAGCAACTCAGGCCGCATCGGCCACTCATCCGGCCGCGCCTCCTGACCCTCGTGCCGCGCACTCGCGCCCTTCAGCGCCATGCAGCCCGTATTGTCGCCAATCGCCCGAATCGCCTCCACATCCTCCGCCGTCAGCGGATTCACCGCCGGCAACGCCGCGATCTCCGCCAGCTTCGCATCAATCGACTTCGCCCCCTCACCCGCTTCCTGAATCAACGTCGGCACCACACTCTTCACCGGCTCATTCGCCAGCGTCCACAGACACGCCAACTGAATCATCGTCAGCCCATGCTTCTCCGCGATCGGCCGGATCTTTTCCAGCTTCTCATTCGCATGCTCGACCCAACCCGCCGGACGATACGCCCGATGATCACCATCACGGAACTTGTGGTTCGGCTTCACGTCATCATGGAAAATCCCGCCGTAATCCACCACCCGCGCCAAAATATCGACCCCATGCTTCTTCGCCGCTGGCAGCACATGCTGACCCGGCCAAGGCTCGAACGGATTCAAAATGATCATCGCCCAGTCCATCAAAGACTCAAACCGCTCAAAACAATCGATCATGTCCAGCGTGAACCCGTTCGCCGGCCCTGGCGCGATCCCCAACCGATCCGCCAACCCACTCGTCTTCAACGCCGCCATCCCCTCCCACACCGCCTCACTCGTGTATCCAATCGTGTCCGGATTGTGCAGCAGCAGGCAATCAAACTTCGCCACCCCGCACCGCTCCAGCGACTTCTCCGTCGCCATCTTCAAATACTCCGCATACCCCTCAGGCCCGCGCAATTCGGGATCCGTAAACCGCGGATACCCCTTCGACCCAGCCCGCTGCCCCGTGTAAAAATCATGCCCCACAATGCCCACCAGCGAGTACTCATCGCGCGGCAATCCCTTCAGCGCCTCCCCCAGCATCGCATCCGCCCGCCCGGACCCATAAACATCCGCTGTCACAAACGTCCGCACCCCCGCATCGAATGACTTCCCAATCATCGCCTGATAAGCCGCATCATCCAGCATCTCGCCAAAGTGCATGAATTTGCCACCGCTCCAGGTGCCGTAAGCCAATCGTGTCAGGTCCATGTTCAAAAATAGGTTGGTTAGTGAGCAAAGCATTACGCGCCTCAAGCCCCCTTGCAATCGCAGAAACCCTTCCAGCACACACCTGCGCAAAATCCGCAGTCTCAGCGCCCGCCGTTTTCCCCTTGCACCCGCCCCGCCATGGCGCTCTTTACCCGCCCCTTCATAACAGTCCCCGCCACGCCATGTCCACCGAATCCAAGAACAACACCGCCCTCATGGAGAAAATCGTCTCCCTCTGCAAACGCCGCGGCTTCATCTACCAAAGCAGCGAAATCT
Organism: Verrucomicrobiaceae bacterium; assembly: GCA_027487315.1. GTDB lineage: Bacteria > Verrucomicrobiota > Verrucomicrobiia > Verrucomicrobiales > Verrucomicrobiaceae > JAGRPD01. The sequence goes on from JAIYDW010000100.1 coordinate 33,396, forward strand.
ACGGCGGCTGCGGCGGCATCTGGGATTACGGCCCGCTCGGCGCCGAACTGAAGCGCAACCTGCGCGAAGCCTGGTGGAAAGCCATGACCCGCGAACGCGAGGACATCCTTGGCCTCGACGCCGGCATCCTCATGAACCCCGCCATCTGGAAAGCCAGCGGCCACGTCGAAACCTTCGCCGACCTCATGCGCGAATGTTCCCTCACCAACAAACGCGTCCGCGCCGACCACGTCGACCCCCAATCCGGCACGGTCCTCAAATACAGCGGCGCCCAATCCCCCACCGGTTGGCGCTGGGACCGCACCATCACCGCCCTCACGAAAAGCGGCGAACACATCGAAAGCTTCCGCAAACGCATCCGCGCTCTCATCGCCCAAAACGCCGGTGAATCCGCCGGCAAACCCGAAGAGATCGAACTGCTCAACGAAGAGAAAATCGACGTCGTCACCGACAGCGTCGATTTCCACCCCGAAACCGGCGGCATGCTCGGCGAGGCCCGCCCCTTCAACCTCATGTTGAAGACCTACCTCGGCCCCACCGCCACCGAGGCCGACGTCACCTACCTCCGCCCCGAAACCGCTCAGGCCATCTTCGCCCAATTCAAGAACGTCTTCGACTCCTCCCGCGTGAAGGTCCCCTTCGGCATCTGCCAGATCGGCAAAGCCTTCCGCAACGAAGTCACACCCAAGAACTTCACCTTCCGCTCCCGCGAGTTCGAGCAAATGGAACTCGAATTCTTCACCAAACCCGACGAAGCCGTCCAGATCATCTCTGGCGAAGTCGCCACCTGGCATGAAGGCGCCGACCTCACCGAACCCAAACCCAACTGGGGCTGGGACATGTGGCACCGCTACTGGGTCCAGGAGCGCACCCGCTTCTACGAAGGCATCGGCCTCGGCAACGTCCTCGAATACTACTGGCAAACCAACGACGACCTCGCCCACTACGCCCGCGCCTGCGTCGATATCCTCTGCGAGTTCCCCTTCGGCACCGAAGAACTCGAAGGCATCGCCGCCCGCAGCGACTTCGACCTCTCCCAGCACCAAAAGCACAGCACCAAGTCCCAGGAAGTCTTCGACGAGGAACTCAAAACCGCCGCCGCCCAGCTCAGCGACGACCAAAAAGAAGCCCTCATCCAAAAACGCCTCGCCGCCGAAGCAGCCAAGACCAAAGGCAGCCCCATGCCCGAAGCCGACGTCCGCGCCTGGTTCGAGCGCCTCTTCAAAGGCAACTACGTCCCCCACGTCATCGAACCCTCCGCCGGCCTCGACCGCATGGCCCTCGCCGTCATCGCCAAGGCCTTCGACGAATCGGAAAAGACCGATGACAAAGGCAAAAAGGAGACCATCACCGTCCTCCGCTTCCACCCCCGCATCGCGCCCATCAAAGTCGGCGTTTTCCCTCTCTTGAAAAACAAACCCGAGCTCGTCGCCAAAGCCCGCGAAGTCTACGCTCTCCTCAAAAAGCACATGAACTGCTTCTACGACGAGACCGCCTCCATCGGCCGCCGCTACGCCCGCCAGGACGAAGCCGGCACCCCCTTCGGCATCACCATCGACTTCGAAACCCTCGGCGAAAAAGGCCCCGAGTTGCTCGACACCGTCACCCTCCGCCACCGCGACGGCGGCGAACAAGAGCGCATCAAAATCACCGACCTCCTCGGCAAACTGTTGCCGCTAGTGTCATGATCCACGCTTGAAGCTCAGCGGGCGTGAGATTAAAATCCGCCCATGAGCACCGCCCTCGAAATCGAAAAAGCCATCGAGACGCTCCCACCCGAGGAGCTCAGCAAACTGCGCGAGTGGTTCGCCGAGCGCGAGTCCACCCTCGCCGCCTCGTCCCGCATGTTTGAGCTGTACGATACAGCGGAAAGTTAGACGCCAGACATCTGCCATCCAGAACGTGATCCCGTGTCAATGCTCTTTGATTGCCGCATAAAATTTTGCTCGCGCCAGTCTTGTTGTAGATCCGTGAGAAACGAAACCTGATTCAATCGCGTCAGCCCTTAGCACGAGAAAGTCGATGCACGCTGCAATCATCGCCCTTTCTGCATCTGTAAACGAACTGGTGTTAGGTTTCCCAAGATAGAATAGAGGCGACTTGTCTCCCGTCTCGTAGTAGGCGGCATGGAGGCTAAGTTTGGAGGCGTTGTCGCTTTGGGGTGCCAAGTCCAAAACAAATCCTTCGACGTCGGAGTGTTCGCGGTCTTGAAAGCCTTTGGAGTGAAGAAAAGCCTTCATCTCCTTTTTGAAGATCAAACTGGAATCAGGCTTCACCTCCACGTGCATACCGACCCGCATACTGCACCCTGACAGGAGCAACGCGCAAATAACGAGAGGTGCCAGAGATGGATTCATATCTTTACATGGGTTTCGATTGTCCCCACCAATGCTCCGGGCAGATTCAGGACGACCAGAACCAGCCAGACAATGCGCGCCCAGTTCTTGCCCGAAGAAATGTTTTGGAACAACCAGATCGGGATAAAGACCAGACAGATCACCATTGGAATCACCAAGATCATACCCATCAATGCAATCATCTCGGGATCAGTCTCAGATTTTTCTGAAGGCGATCCCATCAGCATAAGGGGCACACTGAGAATCCAGCCAATAAAGAACGCACGCACCGCCAAAGTCACCGTCTTGGGTTTTGGAACTTGGAATCGGTTGATCATGATCTCAAACAACGTCTTAACAACCTACCACACAATATCCGGAAGCAATCTCCCAAGCCAGGAAACCAAACTTCCCTCGACTCCCCATCGCAGACCATTTCCCCCTTTCCCCCGTCACCTGGACAACGCTAGACTGCCCCGCCCATGACCCTCTCCGCCAAACAAGACGCCCTCATCGAAGACCTCAACTTCCTCCCCGACCCCCAAGAACGCCTCGCCGAAATCGTCCGCCGCGGCACCCGCCACGCCCTCCCTGAATCCCTCAAAACCCCCGACCGCCGCATCCCCGGCTGCGTCTCCGGCGTCTGGGTCGAAAAATCCATCAACCCCATCTCCAGCCTCCCCGTATTCCTCTGCGATGCCGATAGCCCTATGGTCAAAGGCCTCGCCGCCCTCCTCTGCGATCTCTACAGCCACGCCGACCCCACCGAAATCGCCACCGAAGAACCCCGCGTCTGGGAAGCCTGCCAACTGCACAAAATGCTCTCCCCCACCCGCCTCAACGGCCTGCGCGCCCTCAGAGAGCGCATCGTGCAACTCGCTCAAAGCTGATCACTTCTTCGGAATCCACTCGCTCAACGGCAGCACCGGTGCTGCTGGAACCTCCGCCCCCAGCGCAAACGCCACCGTGACCCGCTGATCCCCTGACGCCTCATTCAGCTTCACCTTCAGCACATTCACTCCCTTCAAAGAAGTCAATGGCGTCACCTGCTCCGGCGCTTCCTCACTCGTAAACGTCGCTCCTTCCGGCGAAAGAACCACCGCCGCCAGCGTCTGCTTGCCTTGCGTCAACAAAGCCTTCTTTCCATCCACCGCCACCGTCGCCCGGGTGTGCATCGACCACGTCAACGCCTGCGTCCCCTTGACCGAAAAATCATCCTGAATCACCGCATAAGTCTGCGCCCCACGCACCACCATCGCCCCGCGCTTATACTCCTTCGCTTCCTTCGAATACGCCTCCTTCAAGTCCACAATCGCCACGCCACGCTCAGGAGTCGAAACGAATCCCGCAATCGCCGCCTTCGCATCCAATGGCTGGTTTTCTCCCGCACTCGTAATCACATTCTGCCCGCCCGACCCTTCCCGATAGTTGCCGTAGCGCTTGACCCGGTCACTCGGCTTCTTCATGCCCGGTCCTCGATCCCCCTCCGCTCCTAGTTCGATCCCCCAGCGCGCCCCGCCCGCATCCAAGATAAAAGTCCCCAAATCCAGTTGGCTCAGAAGCTGGTTCGTATCCCCTCCCTTGATCCCCACATACATCGCGCTCTTGTCATTCCAAGCCGAACGCAAAGTCGCCACCTCAGCCCCGGTAAAAGCCGCATCAAGCGCCGCCGCAGTGCCGTTTCCCGCCGCATGCGGATTGTGATAAAGCAAGGATCCAGCAAGTCCAAAATAAGCCGATTCCGTCCCCTGCGCCGGTCCCGCCACCACCGCGGGCAATCCAGGATTCCCGTGCACCCCGCTCAACCAGCTCCCCACCCACGGCGCTGAAAGCGTCACCCCGCCCGCATCCCCATAGTTAAAAAGTTGCCCTGCTGGGTTCGTCAGAAAAACTCGGGCATCCCCCGCTTTCACAAACCCCTCCAGCAACGTGAACCCCAAGTCCCCGCCACTGCACGACTTCAAACTCTGAATCACCATGATCGCATAATCCAGCACCCGGTCACCATCATCCGGTCCATCCGGCCACACCCCGGACGGCGCAAACCGCAGCATCCCCTTGCCAAAAATCTTCGCCCCAGCCCCCGCCGCCTTCTTCGCCGTCGCCGCATCATCATCAGCCAAACATAGCGCCGCGATCAACAAAGCGCTCGCCGCCCCAAACTCTTCTTTTCCAGGAGGCAGATCCGCCATCGTCTTGTCAGCCTCAATCTTCTCCAAAAACGCCACCAACGGCCCCACCCCCTGATTCACAATGCACTCACGCGCCCGATCAATCTGCTGCTTGTTCAATCCCGCATGCAACCAGTCATACCCCAGGCAGGTCGCGATCAGGAAATCCGTCGTCACATGCGGTTGATCGGGATACCAATCCGCAAAACTCGACGCATCACAAAGCGCCGCCAACTCCCGCACCCCCCGATCCAACCACCGCGGGTCCTGCTGCGTGAAATGCAACGTCCCTAACTGCGCAATCCGAAACAACGCCTGCGACCCTGGCGTCGTTCGTCCCGTCTGCTCGCCAAAGATCCGCGTCAACTCTGGTGCCTCAAGCAGCTTCGTTCCAGATTCCTGAATCCTTCCCAGCAAAGCCGTCGCCGTCGGCTCCGTCTTGGCCAGATTCGCCACATAATCCCAGCCCGCCTTCGCATGAATCAACCTCGGCCGAACCCTCGGCACCGTCCTCAGATACTCGGTCGCCGCAGGCATCTTGAACTTCGCCGCCGGAGTAACCGTTAAGGCCGGTCTCGCTGGAGCAGGCGCCCCGGTCGGAGCCGCTGCCACCGGCGCCGGAGCAGGCGCCCCACCTGGGGCCGGCATCGGTGCCGTCCCCGCAGGTGCCGCCTGCATCTCCTGCCATTTCGCCTTCGCATACGTCACATCCTCAGGACTCAAAAGCGCAATAGGCACACTCACCTCCGTGCCATCCTTCCGCCGCATCTTCACCGCCCCAGCCGCCGTATCCACCCCCACCATCTCAGCCTCAAGCGCCCGACCCGACTTGTCCTTCCACATCCGAAATTCCTGCCCCGGCAGATCATCTGCCGAACAAACAAAAACACCGAGCACACCGGCCAAAATCAACGAAGAGCGCTGCATAGAAAATTCAGGGTTGGAATTACCCTCCAAAACAACGGCTTTCACCCCCTAGGTCAAGCCTGGAAGCATGCCTCCGGCTTCAAATATCATAACGCCGGCGCGTCCTCAATCCCCTCCAGCCGTGTCGTCACACTCTGCCGAATCGGCAAATTCTTGCCCTCATGCACAATCACAAGGCTCCCCAGGAACATCGAAAGCGAAACCGCATGCCTCTCCAGATCGAAAAAGATGTGCCCCGTAATCATCGAGTCTCCCCCCAGCTTGATCGCCCGCTTGTCCGCCTCTCCCGCTCCCTTGGCCGCCTGGGCCAAACGCCCCTGAAAGGACACCTTGGCATGCTTCCTCGAATCGCGATCCAGGTTCTCCACATAATGGCAATTCATTTTCACATCCATTTCCCCAGACTGCGGAAACGTCATCTGCTCAATTGAAGTCCACTTGTCCCCCACCATCACCTCCGGCCTCGGCAGCACCATCTCCAACGACCTTCGGTAAAGCTCCGCCACTTGCCGGGCATCCACCACCGCCAGCAGACTCGGTTCACTGTCGGGAGTCGCCGCCGGTTGGTCCACCGTCCCAAGTTCGACAAACCGATCCTCCGCTGAGTAAATCAAATTGAACCCCCGCCCCGAACTATCCGCCAGCATCTGCCTCAACGCCGGATCCGACTCACTGGGCTCCTCGGAATCATAAAGAAACGTCTTCCCCTCCGCCTGCATCCGCGCTCGCAACGTCACAAACCGTACGCTCAATTCCTTCGTTCCTGCCACCTTGCCAGGCCGCACCGTCACATCAGTCGTCTGAATCACCTGAAGCACCTGGTCCCCTTCCTTGTCCAAGGCCTTCAACGACAGAATGGTCTCCGTCTCCGTTTGAAACAAATAGCGCTTCCCCAGCTCCCAACGCCATGCCAAACGCCTCGTGTTCTCTTCCACCTTCCCCGCTTCCTGCGCCTTCAATGCCCCGATCCCGCCCACATTGAGGAGCAAAAAACACAGCATCTGAGACCATCGCAAACATTGAAATTCGGGCATCTCCATTGCTAAAAGACCCACCAGAAAATGCAACCCCAGGGAAACTTGATCCTCCCCCAATCAAAACTATCCAAAATAAATTTTGAAACTTGGCACGGTTGCCGCTTATTGAAGCAACACGCACTGCGTCCAGGGGTTATTTAGCAACCGCACTCCCTTGGTCGTTGCATTTTGCGGAAACACATCATAATTGCTCCAAGCCATGAAAAAAGTCGAAGCGATCATTAAACCCTTCAAATTGGAGGATGTTAAGGAGGCCCTCTCTGAAGTCGGAGTGGAAGGTATGACCGTCGTGGAAGTCAAAGGTTTTGGCCGTCAAAAAGGCCATACTGAGATCTACCGCGGCAGTGAATACACCGTGGACTTCCTCCCAAAAGTCAAAATTGAAGTGGTCGTCGATGACAGCCGCGCCGATGCCGTCGTTGACGCCATCGTCAAGGCCGCAAACACCGGCAAAATCGGTGATGGCAAAGTCTTCCTCAGCGACGTCATCGAAGCCGTCCGCATCCGCACGGGTGAGCGCGGGGCCGATGCCATCGCCGGGAGCTGATTGATTTCCCCCACTACCTGAAGTCTTAACCCGACACCTGTCCACGGCCAGCCCGTAGACAGGTGTTTTTTTGTGCCCGGTCGCCTCCACCCACCCCTCTAATGGATTCCACTATAGCCCTGTTGCGGCCCTCCCGCATGCTAAGAACCGTATCCAACCCCAATATTCAAAACCCTCGCCTCACCCTAATGTCGCCCTGTGTCCAACAACCTCAAACCACAGCGCGCCATGAATATCGAACTCAATCCCGTCACCACCCCTGCCACCGACAACACCCGTGCCCAAGCCGCTGGTCGCCGTCGATTCGTCCAAAATCTCGCAGATAGCGAGCTCTTCCAGCACTATCACCACGCCTTCCACACCTTGACCGGCCTGCCCCTCGGCCTCGAAGTCATTGCCGAAGGCGCCGAGTTCTCTGAACCTCAAACCTCCACAGGCGTCGCCGGAGTCGTCGAAACCCTCGTCCCGGTTAAGATTGGCAAATCTCATCTCGCCGCCCTTCGCACCGGCGGCGTTCGCCTCCAACCCGCCACCGCCGACCATTTCGCCCCTGTCGCCAAAGCCCTCCTCGACGGCGACCACTCCGCCGCCGAGATCCGCGGTGCCAAAGTCCACTTCGAGCACGTCCCCATCATGGACCCCGTCCGCTATGAGGCCGCCATCGCCATCCTCACCTCCTTCTCGCTCCAACTCGGCGAGTCCGCCCACCGCCTCCTCTTCGCCCACGCCACCCACGAACCCGAACCCGTTCGCAACGCCAAAAACTTCATCCATCGTCACCTCGGCGAACAAATGAGCCTCGAAGCTGTCGCGGCCGCCGTGAACGTCAGTCCCTTCCACTTCTGCAAGCTCTTCAAGCGCTCCACCGGCCTCACCTTCACCGACTTCGTCAACCGCGCCCGGGTCGAAAAAGCCAAACGCATGCTCCTTCGCCCCGCCGCGCGCATCACCGAAATCGCCTACGACGTCGGCTTCCAAAGCCTCTCCCACTTCAACCGCAGCTTCCGCCGGATCGCTGACGAATCCCCAAGCGAGTTCCGTTCCCGCGCCAAGGCAGCCGCCTAACCTGATTCATTCGCAGTCTTAACTGCCCTCCCTTTACCTGCCCTGTTTGGTTGGTAAACAGCCCTGGAGATCGACACCTTGCGCGTTGTGTGTCGGCTCCAGGGTTCTTTTTTGTCCATCGTACCAACCATCAATCCCCACGGTGCAGGGCCGTCACCATCTCCATCAGCTGCTCCGTCAAAATCACCGACGCATCCTCCTGCACCTGATTGGTTCCAATCCACGTCTCATACCCCCCCAATCGATGCTGCTCCGGCGTCGGCAGATAACCATGCCGCGCATTCGCCAGTCCCACCACCATCGTCCGGGCAAACGGACTGCGCTTTTTCAGCTCCAAGCCAATCTCCACAAACACCTCAAACGGAATGCAGCAAATCACCAATTCCCCCACTCGAATCGCCTGCACCTTCACGGCCAAGCTCTTCTCAACCCGCTCGGCCGCACTCACCGTGCCCCGCGCATAGTTCTGAGCCAATCGCGGCATCTTCTCGATCGCCGCCTTGTCCTTCACCGCCAGCACCGCCTTCGCCTCCGCCACCTCCTGCTCCGATGGCTTCCGATAGGCCAAAGTCACCTCCCGCTGCTCCATCCCCAGCTTCACTCCCCCCTCATGCTTGCCAATCTTCCGATAGGCCAGCCACGCCGTATCCGCCGCCTTCTGCGCCACGATCCGAATCTGCTCAAACGGCTCCCTCGGCGGTCTCGTCACCTTGAAGGGAATGTTGTTGATGTCCCCCGACGTCCCGTTCGACATCATCGCCACAAAACCCTCATCCCCTCGGATTCGTGACGGCATCAATCGCGCAAACTCCCCAAAGTAATCCGCCGATATCTGCCCCCCCGGTGCGCCTCCCACATAATGCAGCGAATAATTGGCCCACAGCGCCAAAGGCTGCCGCTTCGCATCTTGAACCGAAAGAATCGTAATGTCCGGATCCGTCGGACCTGCGGGTCGCTCCAGCACCTCCGGATTCGTCCCCGGATTCATCTTCACCCGATCCAACCGACCAAATGGATTCAACGGCATCTTCCCCTCCTTCAGATACCAGCGCCGATTGAACACCTCATCCGGCAGCGCCTCCACCGCAGCCCCCGCCAGCGCCGGCCTCAACGTCCCATGCGCCTTGATGATCGAGTCCGCCAAACCCTGCACCAGCACCTTCCTGTAAGCCACCGCCGCCGCCGCAGCCCCCTCCCTCGCATTGCTCGGCGGCCCACTGTGCGTGTGCGTCGAACAAATCATCATCTTCTCCACCGCCATCCCCGTCGCCTCCGCCGCGATCCCCTTCGCCTCATCCACCACCTCCGGCCCCGCTCCCAAACTGTCGACCAGCACCATCGCGACCTTCACCTTCCCATCATCCATCACCAACGCCCGCGCAAACAACGGATCATGCGCCTTCTCCGCCACATTCGCACTGAATCCCCCCGGCATGTTCAAAGGAAATTCCCTCGGTGTCACATCCACCGCCGCCACCCCTGCCCGAAACTCCCCCGCCCCGGCCAGCGTCACCAACCCGCCCATTCCCATCAAAAACAAGATCCGTCTCATGCCAAACCAACGCCACCACCAGCCTGCATGATTCACCGATTCTCACATCCCGCATGCCAGACATAGCCCCTAACATTCGTTATAATAATCGGTCCGGCCCACTCGCATGAAACGCCTTCTCCTCTTCTTATCCACCCTCGCTGGAGCAACCCTCCACGCCGCCCAACCGCAGCCCCAAATCAGTTTCAACCGCGACGTCCGCCCCATTCTCTCCGAAAACTGCTTCGCCTGTCACGGCTTCGACCCCAAACACCGCCAGGCCGACCTCCGCCTCGACACCTTCGCCGGAGCCACCGAAGACCACGACGGCAGTCGCGGCATCGTCCCTGGAGACCTTACCCAATCCGCCGCTTGGCAACGCATCATCAGCACCGACCCCGACGAGGTCATGCCTCCACCCAAATCCCACAAACCACCGCTCTCCCCCGCCCAACGCACCATCCTCAAAACCTGGATCGAGCAAGGCGCCAAATACGAACGCCATTGGTCGTTCGAACCCCCAAAACCCTCCCCGGGCAGCAGCATCGACTCCTTCATTCAAGACCGCCTCGCCCAGGAAAAACTCTCCCCCTCCCCCGCTGCCTCACCCGCTACCCTCATCCGCCGCGTCTCCCTCGACCTCACCGGCCTCCCCCCGACCCCGGAAGAAGTCGCCGCCTTCCTCGCCGACCCCTCCGACCAAGCCTACTCCAAACTCGTCGACCGCCTACTCCAAAGCCCCCATTACGGCGAGCGCTGGGGCCGCTGGTGGCTGGACCAGGCCCGCTACGCCGACAGCAACGGCTACTCCATCGACGCCCCCCGCCAAATCTGGAAATTCCGCGACTGGGTCATCGACGCCCTCAACGCCGACATGCCCTTCGACCAATTCACCATCGAACAACTCGCCGGCGACCTCCTCCCCAACGCCTCCGAAAGCCAAAAAATCGCCACCGGCTTCCATCGCAACACCCAGATCAACCAGGAAGGCGGCATCGACAAAGAACAGTTCCGCATCGACAGCGTCTTCGATCGCGTCGCCACCACCGGCACCGTCTGGCTCGGCCTCTCCATCGGCTGCGCCCAATGTCACGACCACAAATTCGATCCCATCGAGCAAAAGGAATACTACCAGCTCTTCGCCTTCTTCAATAATCAGGACGAACCCACCCTCAAGATCTTCGATCAAAATCTGGATGTCCGCGAACTCACTCAGGAATTCAAACAGCTCGAAACCCGAATCAAAACCTTCATCCAAGACCACGCCTCCGAACTCGACGCCTGGGAGGCCGGTCTCACCCCCGCCATCAAAAAAAGCCTCTCATCCTTCCTCACCAAAATCCTCGCCGTCCCCAAAAACAAACGCTCCTTCGCACAAACCCAAAGCCTGTTCGCTGCCAGCGTCGGTGGTGTCGGCACCTTCCGCGAACTCAACGACCGCTACAAAGAAATCGATACCCTCTTGAATCAAGGCGTCACCACCCTGGTCATGAAGGAACTCCCCAAACCCCGCAAAACCACCGTCTTCATCAAAGGCGACTTCACCCGCCCCGCCGACGAAGTCACGCCCGGCACCCCCGGCGTCCTCCACCCCTTCAAGTCCGCGCCCCTTCAACCCAACCGCCTCGATCTCGCCAAATGGATCGTCAGCCCTGAAAACCCCCTCACCGCACGCGTCATCGTCAATCGCATCTGGCAGCAATACTTCGGACGAGGCCTCGTCGAAACCGAAAACGACTTCGGCATGCAAGGCACCACCCCCTCCCACCCCGAACTCCTCGACTGGCTCGCCACCGAACTCCTCGCCAAAAAGTGGAGCCTCAAAGACATCCACCGCCTCATCGTCACCTCCCATACCTACCGCCAAAGCTCCTCCAACCGCCCCGACCTCCGCGAAAAAGACCCCGGCAACTACCTCCTCGCCCGCCAGTCCCGCCTCCGCCTCGACGCCGAAGTCGTGCGCGACGTCGCCCTCTCCGCCAGCGGCCTGCTCGCCCCTCAAATCGGCGGCCCCCCAGTCTACCCTCCCATCCCCGATGGCGTCATGGGCCAGGGCCAGGTCAAACGCACCTGGACCGTCAGCAAAGGCGCCGACAGATACCGCCGCGGCCTCTACACCTTCATCTACCGCGCCTCCCCACCCCCCACCCTCACCGTCTTCGACGCCCCGGAAGGCTTCACCACCTGCACACGCCGCATCCGCAGCAATACCCCCCTCCAGGCCCTCACCCTCATGAACGACTCCGGCTTCTTCGAGTTCGCCACCGCTCTCGAAAAAATCATCCAATCAGAAAGCCTCGACGCCGCCTTCCGCCGCTGCACCTCACGCCCCCCTCACCCGGACGAACTCGCCATCCTCCAAAAACTCGATCCCCTCACCGCCGCTCGCACCCTCCTCAACCTCGACGAAACCGTCACCCGCGAATGACCTCCATGCACCCGCTCCAGCATCAAACCCGCCGCCACTTCTTCAGCCGTTGCTCCGTCGGCCTCGGCTCCATCGCTCTGTCATCCCTCATGGCAGCGCCCGCACCCAAAATGCGCAACCCCCTGGAGCCCAAAAAGACCCACTTCCCCGCCAAGGCCAAAAACGTCATCTTCCTCTTCATGGCCGGTGGCCCCTCCCAACTCGATCTCTTCGAACACAAACCCCAACTCACCAAACTCAACGGCAAACCCATCCCTGAAAGCTACACCGCCGGCAAGCGCTTCGCCTTCATGGACAGCAGCCATCGCAGCGACCTCCTCGCCTCCCGCCGCTCCTTCAAACAATACGGACAATCCGGCGCCTGGGTCAGCGATCTCCTTCCCCACACCGCCTCCATCGTCGACGACATCAGCATCGTCACCACCTGCAAAACCGACCTCTTCAATCACGCCCCCGCCAAACTCTACATGAACACCGGCAGCGGCCTCTTCGGTCGCCCCAGCATGGGCTCATGGGTCACCTACGGCCTCGGCAGCGAGTGCGAAGACCTCCCCGGCTTTGTCGTACTCCAAAGCGGCCCACGCGGCCCTCGCGGCGGCTCCGTCCTCTGGGGCAGCGGCGTCCTGCCCACCACCTACCAGGGCGTCCCCCTCCGCAACCAGGGCGACCCCATCGTCAACCTCTCCACCCCCTCCCAAATCACCCCCACCCAACAACGCCAGGTCGTCGACTCCGTTCGCGAACTGAACCTGAAACACCTCGTCGAAACCGGCGACGACGAAATCGCCACCCGCATCAACGCCTATGAAATGGCCTACCGCATGCAAACCAGTGCCCCCGAACTGATGGACACCAGTGACGAATCCCAGGCCACCCTCGACCTTTACGGCATCAAAGACCCCAAAGAAACCAGCTTCGCCCGCAACTGCCTCCTCGCCCGCCGACTCGTCGAACGCGGTGTCCGCTTCGTCCAGCTCTACGACACCAACTGGGACCACCACGGCGGCCCCACCGAAAACCTCGAGAAACACCTCCCCCCCAAATGCCTCGACATCGACCAAGCCTCCGCCGCCCTCGTCAAAGACCTCAAACAACGCGGCCTCCTCGATGACACCATCGTCATCTGGGGCGGCGAATTCGGCCGCACCCCCATGGGCGAAGTCCGCGAGTCCACCGGCCGCAACCACCACATCGACGCCTTCACCATGTGGTTCGCCGGCGGCGGCTTCAAACGCGGCACCGTCTACGGTCAAACCGACGAATTCGGCTTCGGCCCCGTCGAAAACCCCGTCCACGTCCACGACATCCACGCCACCCTACTCCACCAGCTCGGCCTCGACCACGAACGCCTCTCCGTCCGCTCCCAAGGCCTCGACTTCCGCCTCACCGGCGTCGATCCCGCCCATGTCGTGAAAGGCATCCTCGCGTAAACGCCACAAAAAAAGCGGGTTCCGAAGAACCCGCTTCTCTCAAAATTCAGTTAGCAGCTTCGATCTCAGATCAAACCCGCGTCCTTCAGCGTCGCAAAAGCCCCATTCTTGTCCAGGGTCTTCAACGCCCGAGCCGAAAGGCGAACATTCACAAACTTGCCCAACTCGGACACCCAAATGCGCTTGTCACGCAGGTTCGGGTGAATCTTCCGCTTCACACGCTTCGTGATGTGCTTACCGATACCACCTTCCTTCTTAGCTTTACCACTGCGATGGATCTTGTGGCCGACGGTGACTCCGACTCCGGTGATTTGACAAACTTTGGCCATAATGTTGAAAAGGTTGGGGGTGAAAAAGGGCCGGAAGAGTAACCACGCAGACCCCAACGTCAACAGGAAATGGCGTTTCCGCCCAGTTCGGCCTCCGAAAACCCAAACTCCACCGGCAAAGGCGCCTCCCAAACCAACCCCTTCGCCCCCTCCCCTCCCGCCACCTCCAGCGTCTTCGAATGCAGCAACTGCCTCGGAAAATGCAGCCTCCCCGCCAACTCCGGCGTCCACCCACTCTCAATAAAATCCAAATACCCGCTCCCATCCCCATTGTAAATCTTGTCCCCCACCACCGGATGCCCCAAATGCGCCAAATGCACCCGAATCTGATGCATCCGCCCCGTCTTGGGCCGCGCCTCCACCAGCGCCACCCGCCCAAACGCCCGCTCCCCCCGCGCCAGCACCCGAAACCCCGTCTCACATGGCGTCCCGCCTTCATGCACCCGCTGCCGCACCCAAATCGCCGACTCCTCCACCTCCCCCGCCCGCAAAATCGGCGCCACCACCTCCATCGACTCCCACTCCGGCCACCCGTGCACCAGCGCCACATACCCCTTGCTCACCTGCCGCCGTTGCATCGCCAGCCCAAACCGCCGCGCCGCCTTCGCATGCTTCGCCACCAGCACCACCCCGCTCGTCTCCCGATCCAGCCGATTGATGATCGAGATCTGCCCCCCGTTCGCCATTTCGTAGGACAGCAAATCCTTCAACCCATCCCACAGCGTCGGCACCCCGTCCGGCGTGCTTGGATGAATCTTCAACGGCGCCGGCTTGTTCACCACAATGTAGTCTTCCGTCTCATCCAGCACCGTGAAACGCGTGTTGTTGGCAATCCCGGACATACCCAATCACCAAAACAAGGCGTCCACCACGAACACCCCGATCATCATCACACTCACCCCGATCCGCGCCACCAAACCCACACCCGTCCCCAGCAAAGTCCCCCACGTCGACTTCGCCGCCGGCTTCAACTCCATCTTCGCAAACAGCATCTCAAACGCAAAGCCACCCACCAGCGGCCCCAGAATCAACCCCGGCAATCCCAAAAACAACCCCACCAGCCCTCCCACAAACACTCCCGCCACCCCCCATCGACTCGCCCCAAACCACCGCGCCCCCAGCATCCCGCTGAAAAAATCAATCGCATACGCCACCGCCAGCAAAACCCCCATCACAGCGATCCCCGTCCAGCTCATCGCCGACTCTGGCCGCAGCACCGTGTGCAAAATCCCCGCCACAAAAATCAAAAATGGCCCCGGCAAAAACGGCAGCACCGCCCCCAAAAAACCCAACACCAAAAGACTCACCGTCAACGACCACACCCCCCAAAACGACCAGTCAATCGCCACAAAAAAACCCACCACCCCCTCCCACACATCCTGGAGCCACTCCATCATGGCGTGTCAGGGTGCCAGACCACCTTCTCCGCCACCGGCCGCCGCGGCACCTCCGCCATCACCCGCCCCTCCTTCACCCACCCCAAATACAACAAACCCACGCACAAATCCCCCTCACCCAGCCCCAGCCAACTCCCAAACGCCGCCGAACCCAGCACCGGCGGCGACGACCAAAAGCTCCCCAACCCCGCCGCTGTCGCACTCAGCATCACATTCTGCATCGCACACGCCACCGCCTCCACCTCCTCCAAAAACGGAATCTTCTCCCCCCCCCGCTTCTCCACACAGCACGCAATCACCACCGGCGCCAGCAGCGGATTCTGCCCCAGCTTCACCAGCTTGTCCTCCCGCACCTCCGCCACCGGCGTCACCTCCTTGTAAATCATCGGCAACGCCTCCGCCAACCGCACCCGCGCCTCCCCCGCAAACACATGAAACTTCCACGGCTCCGTCAAACCATGCGTCGGCGCCCACGTACCATTCTCCAGCAACTGCCACACCAACGCCTCCGGCACAGACCTCCCCAAATCCATATCCGCCGGCTTCACCGACCGGCGATTTCGAATCAAAGTAGAAACAGCTTCAAGCATCACATTCAAGACTACAACCCCACCGCCCGACCGTCCAGCGCCGGTCACCAACTCACTCAATCCGCTTCAACGACCCCACCCGATAGCCCCCCGTGATGATCGCCATGTTGTCCCGCTCCATCGCCAGCGCATCAATGTGAATCAAATGCGGAAACTCCCCCAGCCGAATCGTGTGCACCCCGTTCACCGGCTTCTTCAGCGCCTCATCCAGCGTCGTCAAATCCGTGATCGCCACCCCGTTCACCTCCTCCACAATCTGCCCTCCCATCCGCTCATAACCCTGCGCACTCGGTGTCGGCAAAACCGCACTCAAAAAGATGATCTTCTTGCAGCCCTTCTTCTCAAATTCTTCCGGACTCTTCGCCAACCGCGCCAACCGCAAAATCGGCCCCGTCTGCCGGTCCCGGCCAAATCCCTCCAAATACGCCTTCGACAACTCCTGAAATAGCAAGCCCCCCGCCAGCAGGTAGTTCGGCCCGCGATCAAACCGATACGGTGACACAATCATCTCCGCCGGATTCTTCCTCGCCAGCTTCCCTTCCAAAACCACCTCCTTGCCCTCCCGCATCACCGTCACCTTCAGCGCATCCCCCACAAACGCCCGACCCCGCACCACGTGACTCACACTCAGCGTCCCATACTGCGGATCCCGATAGTTCCCCCTCGAATCAATGTCGAACCCATTCACCGACGTGATGATATCCCCCTCCTTCAACCCCAGTTTCTCACCCGTCATCCCCTTCATCACCTGGCTCACATACATCCCCGTATCACCCTCCTTCATCTTCAGGTAATCCCGAAACTGACCATCCAGCGTCAACTGAAACTCCACCCCCAAATTCGGAAACCCTTCATAAGTCCCATCCGCCGTGTCTTTCAAAAAGTGATCAATGATCGGCGCTGGCAACACCGTCGTCACCTGGTTCTTCGAGTCATACCGCAGCAGCAAACCCGCCAGCTTCCCGCCCTTCACCACCGGCAAAGTAAAACTGTTTCCCTCCGTGCGAATGATCCCGTTCCCCTCGTAAACCAGGAACACCGACCCATCCACAAAGTAATCCGCCGTCTCCACCTTCGACACCCGCAGCGGCGTCACAATCAAATCCCCCGCCGGCCCGATCTGCCAAACTGACAGCCCGTCCCCGATCCGCGCCCCCGTATCGATCTCCATCGGCTTCACCTCGGCAAAGAACCCCTTCGCCCGCTCCGCATTCTCAGCCACCAGCACCGCCACATTCGCCTCGTAATCCACCGCCTTCACCTTCGCCGTCAGCTTCTGCCCGCTCTCCGGCTGCTCCAGCTCGATGTAGGTCGAATCCGCCACCATCTGCGCCGTCACCAGAATCTCATTCCCCTTCAGCACCACTCCCAATCCACGACGCGACCCCGGCGACTCCTTCTGCCACGGAATGTGCGGACTGAACGACTGATACGTCACATTCACCTTCAACAGCGAACTCGACTTGATGATCGCCTCACGCGGCGTCCCAACACCCCCCGAATCAACGGCCACCTCAGGACCCTGAGCACACAATGACATCGCCAGAACCAGCGAGCTAAGAGAAAAAAGAAAAGTCTTCATGAATCAAAAAAGCTAAATCAATCAGGGCAAAAACCAGGGCTCACTCACCCAAAAACGCATCCTGCGGAATGTTATAAGTTTTCATGATCCGTGGATGAGCCTCCTCCGCCAAATCCCGCCGTAGTACCAAAGGCCGATTCACCTCCATCAGCTTCACCACCACAAAAGGCTCATCCCCATTCTTCTTAGCCAGCGCCGCCTTCACATCCGCCAGTCGCGTGATCTTCACCCCATTGATCTCCTCCACCACCCCGTGCGCATACGGCGTCAAAAACGTGTTCACCTCATCCGGCAGCACCTGAGTCAAAATCACCGGCTCCGGCTTCTCCACATACAGCTTGTCCCCCAAAAAGTTATCGAACAGATAATTCACCAGCGGATCCTGAATGCTGTGCGCATCCATCAAATTGCGCTCCAACGGCTGAAACACCAACCCCGCATACACCAGATAGCGCGGCCGCTCATCATAGAGATTCCCCAACCTCACATACGGCTCAAACCGCGCCAGCTTCACCGTCTCCTTCATCTTCTTCCCGTCCCGCAAAAACTCGATCTCAATCGAGTCCCCCGCAAACTTCCGCTCCACCACCTCATTCATGTTCACCAGCTCGTCATCCAGCTTGATCAAGCCATTGTTAAACACCGGACTCCCGTCCATCGCCACAATCACATCCCCCGTCTTGAGCACCTTGCCACCGCTCCCAGCCGGCTCCGCACTCCCCACCATCACCCCAATCCCGTCTTCACCCAACCCCAGCGCCTTCCGCTGCGCCGGATTCTCAATCGGAAAATCACTGATCGCCAAATCCACGTAGTGATCATATTTCCCGTCCTCCACATCCTTCAAAAACCGCTGAATCACCGGCACCGGAATCATGTACCCCACATTCTGCGCCACATTCCCGCTGTAACCCTGGAACGCCACCCCCACCACCTTGCCGTCCTGAATCACCGGCCCGCCCGAGTTCCCCGGATTGATCGCCGCATCCACCTGGATCGACAAATGACTGTCCACCCCGCTGTGACTGTATTGGCGAAAATCAATCCGGCTCACCACCCCACGCGTCACCGAAATCCGATCCCCGCCAATCGGATACCCCACCGCAATCACCTCCGTATTCAGCTTCGGAATCCCCCCCAGCTGCATCGGCTTCAAATGCTCGAAATGCTTCCCATCCACCGCCTCCAGGATCGCCAAATCACAATCATGCGCAATGAACACAATCCGCGCCGGATGCGGCTCCGGATCATTCGATGACCGAATCACCAGCTTCGTCGCATTGCTCACCACATGCGCATTCGTCAAAAACCGATTCTTCCCAATCAAAAACCCCGTCCCCGATCCCCCCGTCGGCCGCCCCCCATTCCACGGCTCCCGATAATCCGGCACCTGCATCGAAGCATCAATATTCACCACCCCATCCCAAACCGAGGAGGAAAGATCAATCGGTTGCGCCATCCCCGCCCAAGGCAAAGAGACAGCCATCAACACCGCAGCAGAAACAGAGGCAAATTTCATAATCAGGAATAAAACGCGCAAAAGCAGACAAAAGATCAAGGTTCCACCCTCGCAGGTCAATCCCCAACATCACCCACCCCCACAACCCAACGCCACAGCTCGCTCATTTGGTGCCCTCATCAGACAATGCCCCCACCCACCCTTGCAAACGCCCCCAAATCGCGCACCCTTCCCCCCCGCATGCCCTCCCCCATCCCCAGCGAAGTCATCCTCGAAGCCCGCGACCTCACCCGCGAGTTCGACGGCGTCAAAGCCTTGGACAAATTCAGCCTCAAGCTCCACCGCGGCCAGGTCCTCGGCCTGCTCGGTGCCAACGGCGCCGGCAAGACCACCGCCATGAACTGCATGCTCGGCCTCACCCTCCCCACCTCCGGCGGGCTCTACGCCTTCGGCAAAGAACTGCAATCCCACCGCATCGAAATCCTCCGCCGCGCCAACTTCTCCTCCGCCTACACCGCCCTCCCCGCCAACCTCCTCGTCTGGCAGAACCTCCTCGTCTTCGCCAAAATCTACCGCGTCCCCAAACCCAAGGAACGCATCGCCGAACTCCTCGAAATGATGGAGATCACCCACCTCCACAAGCGCGTCACCGGCCAGCTCTCCGCTGGCGAATCCACCCGCGTCAACCTCTGCAAGGCCCTCCTCAACAAACCCGAACTCCTCCTGCTTGACGAACCCACCGCCAGTCTCGATCCCGACATCGCCGACAAAGTCCGCAAAATCGTCCTCCGCATCCGTTCCGAACTCAACTGCGGCATCCTCTACACCTCTCACAACATGAAAGACATCGAGGAAGTCTGCGACCACCTCATGTTCCTCCACAAAGGCAAAGTCGTCATGGAAGGCACCCCCAAAGACATCGTCGAACGCTCCTCCAGCTCCACCCTCGAAGACGTCTTCATCAAAATCGCCCGCGACGGCGAAATCGTCGACGAAACTGCCAAAAAAGAGGAGGTCGCACCATGAGCCTTCACGTCATCCAAGCCCTCGTCCTCCGCTACCTCTTCCTCTACACCCGCTCCCCCATGCGGCTCATCGAGCTCATCTTCTGGCCTGTCGTCGAACTCGTCATCTGGGGCTATTTGACCCTCTTCATCCAGGAAAACACCACTGGCGACTTCCCCCGCATCATCGTCTTCCTCCTCGGCGCCATGATCCTCTGGGACGTCATCTTCCGCGCCCAGCAAGGCGTCGCCATCTCCTTCCTGGAAGACGTCTGGACCCGCAACCTCCTCAACGTCTTCGTCGCCCCGGTCCGCACCGTCGAATACCTCGCCGCCACCTTCTGCGTCGGCTTCCTCCGCATCCTCGTCACCGTCACCGTGCTCGGCCTCGTCGCCGGCCTCATGTATGCCTTCAACATCTTCACCCTTGGCTGGGCCCTCCTCCCGTTCTTCATGAACCTCATGGTCAGCGGCTGGGCCCTCGGCATGATCTCCACCGCCCTCATCCTCCGTTGGGGCCAGGCCGCCGAAAGCCTCGCCTGGGCTGTCCCCTTCTTCATCCAGCCCTTCATCGCCGTCTTCTACCCCGTCAGCGCCATCAAACCCGAATGGGTCCAAACCATCTCCTGGGCCCTCCCTCCCACCCACGTCTTCGAAGGCATGCGCGAAGTCCTGAAAACCGGCGTCTTCGCCTGGGACAAGTTCTTCTGGGCCGCCGGCCTCAACATCATCTTTCTCACGGCCGCTGGCATGGTCTTCTTCTACATGCTCACCCTCACCCGCCGCCGCGGCCTCCTCACCAAATTTGCCACCCAGTAGAGCATTTTAAACTGCTCTAGCCCGCCGCAGCCTCGGTTGACAGAGTCCGACCGCTAAAGCACCTTGGCCAAATGAGCACCGCCACGGTTGACGATCTCCACACCCACTTCGACGAGCTGTCCGCCAAGCTCGCCGCTGGAGAGATCATCCACCTCTGGCAAAACGGTAAACCCTGGGCCAAACTCGTCCCCGAAACCGCCCCAACCAGCCCGACTCTCCTCGGTGCCGCCCAGGGATTGGCCCAATTTGAGGAAGATTTTGACGAACCCTTGGACCTCGCTTGGGACGCCTGCAAGTGAGCCTCCTCCTCGACACCAACGCTTGGCTCTACTCAGTGGATCGCCCCAGTGCTCTCCCTGACGCCATTCGCGACGCCATCTCGACTCACAACGTCGTCTACCTCAGCTCCATCAGCCTCTGGGAGATCGCCAAAAAACATCAGCTGGGCAAACTGCGCCTCTCCGTGCCCATTGCCGATTGGATCCAACACGCCCTGCCATCCTCGATCGAGATCCTCCCCCTCTCTCCCGAAATCATCCTAGAGGCCACTTCCTTGCCTGACTTCCCGAATCGTGATCCCGCGGATGAACTCATCGTCGCGACAGCACGAATCCAAGGTTTGACATTGCTTACCTGTGACAAACTGCTACGCGATTACCCGCACGCTCCCATCACCTACTTCAGGCCAAAAGACCGCCTCGCGTGAACCCCTCATTACCCATGGAAACCCGCGTCATCACCCCCGAATTCGTCCCCCACCCGGACACCAAAGAAGCCGTCTCCGAATCCATCCGGCTCCTCCAGGCAGGTGAAGTCGTCGCCCTGCCCACCGAAACCGTCTACGGCCTCGCCGCCGACGCCCTCAACCCAACCGCCGTCGCCAAAATCTTCGAAGCCAAAGAACGCCCCACCTTCGATCCCCTCATCGTCCATCTCCCGCACAAAAAAGACCTCGCCATGGTCGCTGACGTCCCCGCTGACATCAACGCCGTCCTCCAAAAAATCACGGACCGCTTCTGGCCCGGTCCCCTCACCATCATCCTCCCCAAAAAAGACATCGTCCCCGACCTCGTCACCGCCGGCCTCCCCACCGTCGCCGTCCGCGTCAGCGCCAATTCCCTCTTCAAAAAAGTCGCCCAAGGCCTCGGACGCCCCATCGCCGCCCCCAGCGCCAACCGCTTCGGCAGCATCAGCCCCACCTCCGCCGCCGCCGTCCAGGCCGAACTCGACGGCCGCATCCCCCTCATCATCGACGCCGGTGCCACCATGCACGGCCTCGAATCCACCATCATCAAAATCGAACCCGGCTCCCCCAAAGCCACCATCACCATCCTCCGCCCCGGACCCGTCACCGCCGAAGACCTCAAACTCTACGGCAAGGTGAAGACCCTCACCCGCAGTGTCGTCGACGAAGCCACCGAAGCCCCCGGCCAACTCGCCTCCCACTACGCCCCCAAGACCCCCCTCCGCCTCTTCGAATCTCCCTCCGACTTCATCCCGGATCCCAACAAACGCTACGCCCTCATGAGCTACCGTGGCGAAGCCAAAGACGGCTACATCAACCTCACCGACTGGGTCGAAGTCATGATGCTCAGCCCCGGCAAAGGCAAACTCCCCGAAGCCGCCGTCCGCTTCTTCTACATCCTCCGCGCCCTCGATAGCCTCGGCGTCGACGAAATCATCGCCGAACCCCTCGCCGAACACGGCGTCGGCGTCGCCATGATGGACCGCCTCCGCCGCGCCGCCGTGAAGTTTTAAACTCACAGTGATTGCCGAACTCCCCCTTGAGTCGATGCCTAAACACTCCAGGAACGCTCACCAAACCAACCCGAAGGTGGGGCAAGCATCTTGCTTGCCCTCCCAAACCGCCTCCACCAGCATCACGTCACCCTCGTTCTACGACAACCTCCACTACTTCGACCCGCGCGCCAATTTCGAGAATGAAATCCGGAATCTCCCCCATTGGCGACAGCCCGGCGTGACTTACTTTGTCACCTTCCGTCTCGCCGACGCTTTGCCTCAGGCAAAACTCCACCAATGGCGCGAGGAACGCCGAGCCTTCCTCGAAGAGAACCCCGAACCCTGGTCAGAAATGACACGAGCCGAATGGTTTTCCCTCTTTCCAGATCGTTTACAGACGTGGCTAGACAAGGGTTATGGCGAGTGCTGGTTGCAACAACCCGAGCTCGGTAAAGTCGTGGACCAAGCTTTGCGCTACTTTGATGGGGATCGCTACGACCTGCTCGCGCATGTCGTCATGCCCAACCACGTTCATGCGCTTCTCACCCCCAGAGCAGACCATCGCCTGGATAGGATCCTGCACTCCTGGAAATCCTTCACCGCCAAAGCCATCAATCAAACGCTGGATCGAACGGGTGAAGTCTGGCAACACGAAAGCTACGACCACATTCTCCGCACTCCAGATGCCGCCTGGGCGGTAGCACGCTACATCAAAGAGAATCCCGCCAAAGCCGGAATTCAAACACCCTTCATCTCAAGCCGTGTCCCCAAAACCTGATCCCGACAAGGTGGGGCAAGCATCTTGCTTGCCACCCGAAGAACCCTCCCAAAGTGCAACTCCAACGGTTGCACCACTTCCCCACACCCCCGAATCCGGACCCCGCGCCAAAACCACCGGCCTCGTCTCCATCGCCATCCTCTGCAGCCGCATCCTCGGCCTCATCCGCGACCAGGTCCTCACCGGCATGTTCGGCACCTTCTTCAACGGCCTCTTCACCGCCGCCTTCCGCACCCCCAACATGCTGCGCGACCTCTTCGCCGAGGGCGCCCTCTCCACCGCCTTCGTCACCACCTTCTCCAAAAAGATGAAGACCGAGAGCGACGAAGCCGCCTGGATCCTCGCGCGCAAGATGCTCACCCTCTCCCTCTGCTTCATGACCATCGTCGCCGCCGCCGGCGTCGCCCTCGCCCCCTACATCGTCCGCCTCCTCAACGTCGGCTGGGTCATGAAACAGGCCGAAGGCAATCTCCTCCCCGAAGGCTGGACCCTCGAACGCGCCACCGAACTCACCATCCACCTCTCCCAGGTGATGTATCCCTTCATCGCCATCGTCTCCATCACTGCCCTCGTCATGGGCATGCTCAACTCCAAAAAAGTCTTCTTCATCCCCGCCGTCGCCTCCGCCTTCTTCAACCTCGGCTGCATCTTCGGCGGCCTGCTCGCCGCCTGGATCATCGACCCCATCTTTCGCGAAACCGGAAAAGTCACCGAAACCAGCCTCACCGGATTCGCCATCGGCACCCTCATCGGCGGCATATTGCAGCTCGCCGTACAAATCCCTTCCCTCCGCAAAGTCGGCTTCACATTCGGCCTCGACTTCAAATGGAAAGACCAGGGCGTCCGCGATGTCCTCCACCTCATGTGGCCCTCCGTCATCGCCGCCAGCGGTACCCAGGTCGCCGTCTTCCTCAACTCCATCTTTGCCTCCTTCACCCCAGGCCAAGGCAGCAACCTCAGTTGGCTCGGCATCGCCCAGAGATTGCAGCAACTCCCCCTAGGCCTCTTCGGCGTCGCCGTCGCCACCGTCACCCTCCCCATGCTGTCTCGCCTCGCCACCGATGGCATGAGCCCCGCCTTCCGCACCGCCCTCTCGAAAGGCCTCCGCCTCGTCCTCTTCCTCACCGTCCCCTCCGCCGTCGGCATGGCCGTGCTCGGCCACGAGATTGTGAGCCTCATCTTCGAACGCGGCAAATTCACCGCCCACGATGTCACTCAAACCGTCGGCCCCCTTCAAGCCGCCGCCTTCGGCCTCGTCTTCTACGCCTGCATCAAAGTCGTCCAACCCGCCTTCTACACCATTGGCCGCCGCTTCATCCCAATGACCGTCAGCCTCGGCGTCATCGTCTTCACCGCCACCATGAACTCCATCACGGTCTTTGTCCTCGAATGGGGTCACACCGCCCTCGCCTGGGCCACCGCCCTCGGCCTCATGCTGAACTTCACGGCGCTCTACCTCTGCATGCGAAAATTCGCCAACGGCATGGAAACCCGCTCCCTCGCCCGCGCCCTCATCAAACTCGCCCTCGCCGTCACCACCATGGCCGCCATCTGCCTCGCCGCCAAAGCCACCCTCCTCGCCCCCTGGTCCACCTACAGCCTCTCATCGAAGCTCCTCACCCTCGGCACCACCATCACCGCCGCCGCCATCGCCTACTTCACCGCCACCCACCTCCTCAAAGTCGAAGAAGCCCGCGAATTCCTCAGCATCCTCACCCGCCGCTTGGGTAAAAAATAAATCACCGGTCTCTCAACCGCCACGCCTCCCTCAAAAACCACCCCGCCCAAACCCCGCTCCCCAGCCCCACCAATCCGTAAACCCCGAGAGCCGCCCAAAACGAAACCGGCTCCTCCCCCCGCGTCAACACCCGTCGATGCGAAGCATGCTTGGAAGGCATCTTGGTTTCACCCTGGCTGATCCCCTGGGCCACCATCCAGCCCATCCCACCCGACACACCAATCAAAATCAAAATCACAGCTGCCATCGCCGCCCATTGCTTCCAAGTCACCTTCTCCCTCCCCACATGCGCCTCGACAACAGACGGTCCAGTCACCACCGGCCCGCTCGCGCTACCCCACGTCTGATACTCATAATCCGGCTCCCGAAACACACTCTTCACACGCGCCACGATCTCATCCCGCCGCTCCCGCGCCCATTCCGGATACCCCCGCCACACCTCCTCCGAGGCAAAATAAATCACATGATGCGCCCGACCCATCAGCATCTCACCATCCATCTCCAAGCGCTGCCACACGCCCCCGATCTTCTCCTCGTAATACATCTGATCACGCCCCCGATGCCCCACCCGCCAACCTCGCGCCTCCTCTCCTGAAGTCGCCTCACTCAAAGGAGCCATCGTCGGCAAAGCCGGCGGCCGCGTCACTTCAAACTCCGCCCTCACACGTCCCGAAACAAGCCAACCCACCAGCCCCGCACAAACCAACCCCATCGGAACCGCATACGGACTGACCTCCGATCCCATCTCCGTCACCTTCACCCCGCTCTCCGTAGTATAGACCTTCGTCTCGCGCGGCCCTTTCATCACCGCCCACCCTCGATCCATCCCCGCCATCACGAGCAAACCGATCGTCACAATCAGCGCCCACCGCCAGCGCTTAAACAAACCCCATCCAGTCACCATCACCAACGCCGGCCCCAAAACCACCACGCACGATTCCCAAAAGTCCGCGTTCGCCGTGCCATAACTTTTCGCCAGAAACATCAGCGCCGTAATGACACTGATCGGCATCCCAACCATCCCAATCAACATCATCCCCCACGCAAGCAACGTCACAAGGATCGAACGCCTTCGCGTCTTATGTTGAGGTGGGGGAACCGTTTCCATCCCCACCCCTAACGCAATCCACCTCCACTGCCAATCCGACCAAAGTCCTACCCGATCACCTCCTCAAGCCAGAATCTCCTTCACCACATTCCCAAACACATCCGTCAAACGGAAGTCCCGGCCCGCATAACGATAGGTGAGCGTCTCATGATTGAAGCCCAGCAAATGCAGAATCGTCGCATGCAAGTCGTGAACGTGAACCTTCCCCTCCGCAATGCTCAACCCAATATCATCCGTCGTCCCGTGAACATGCCCCCCTTTCACACCCCCACCCGCCATCCAAACCGTAAACCCATCCGTGTGATGATCCCGCCCCACCTTCGGCGTCAGCGGCAGTTGCGCCGTCGGTGTCCGTCCCATTTCACCACCCCAAATGACCAGCGTGTCCTTCAGCATGTCCCGATCCTTCAAATCCTGCAATAACGCCCCGATCGCCTGGTCGCTCTCCCCCGCCAAACGACGGTGCGCCTCTTCAATGCTCGCGTGACTGTCCCAGGGCTGACCCGCCCCGTGATACACCTGCACATACCTCACCCCCCGCTCCGCCAATCGCCGCGCCATCAACATCTGCCGCCCCTGCAGCGTGTCCCCATACATCGCCCGCGTCTTCTCGGATTCCTGCGTCACATCAAAAGCATCCGTCGCCTCCGTCTGCATCCGAAACGCAAGCTCAAGCGACTGAATCCGCGCCTCAAGTTGCGGATCACCAGCCCGCTCCTGACGGTGAATCTCATTGAGCTCTTGAATCAACCCCAACTGCTTGCGCTGCTGCCCCGGCAAAATGAAATCGTTGCGCAGATTGGCGATCAATTGATCCGGATTCGTCTCCTTCGTGTCCACATGCGTCCCCTGGTAAATCCCGGGCAAGAAAGCACTCCGCCAGTTCGCACTCTGCGCCGTCGGCAACCCGCTCGGACACATCACCACATACCCCGGAAGACTCTGATTCTCCGTGCCCAATCCATACAGCGCCCACGATCCCACACTCGGACGTGGCAGCGTGAAATTGCCCGTGTTCATCATCATGAGCCCCGGCTCATGATTGGGCACATCACTGAACATCGACCGAATCACACAAAGGTCATCCGCATGCTTCGCCACATGCGGAAACAACTCACTGATCTCCATCCCACTCTGGCCATGCTGCTTGAACTCAAACGGAGAACCCAGCGCCGCCCCGCCAAGTCGCTTGTCTTTGCCAAGCTCCTCCTTCCCCGGCAGCGACTTGCCATGAAACTTTTTCAACAAGGGCTTCGGATCAAACGTGTCAATCTGGGAAGGCCCCCCATTCATGAACAAATGAATCACCCGCTTCGCCTTGCCCGGAAATTGCGGCGCTCGCGGAGCCAACGGTGAGAGATTCGCCGCCGCTTCAGCCACCGCCGCGCTCGTCAAACCCATGTCGCTCAACAATCCCCCCAACGCCAGACTGCCCATGCCAAACCCAGCCTGCATCAACGTTTGGCGGCGTGACAACGGCAGGGAACTCCCCATCAGGGCTCGAGAAAAGGCATCAGTCATAGAACAGGAAAGTGGGGTTCGCATAACAGCTCAATCGACAAATAGAAACTCGTTGGTCATCAAAAGCGCATGGGCCATTTGCTCCAACGGTTGCAGCTTAGGCGGAGGCGGGCCTTTGAAATCCGCCTGCGCATCCCACACCGTCTGCATGTCCGTCGGCGCCTCCTCCGCCTTGACCAGCAATTGAATCACCGGCGACCACCGATAACCATCCGACGTCGTTGCTTCCCGGCAGTCGACCGTAAAGTCCAGCACCTCACCCCGCATCAGCTTCACCTTGGCCACTTCGGTCTTCGCCGCCGCCCCATCCGCAATCCATTCCCCAACCAGCCCCGTCCGCGATGACAAGACCCTCGCCCGCACCCCATCACCCTTGTTTTGCCGATTCACACTCACCTCTCCATCAATCGAAAACTCCCCATCATACGGCGCCACCCAGCGCCGGATCGTGGCATGATTCAAATCACTCCCCGGATGTCCTCCAGCCGCTGACACACTCACAAAACCCAGCTGAGAATGGGGATACTCACGCCCCCCCTGATATCGCTTCGACTGCGGATCAAAGTGCGCCAGTCGCGTAAAACTCTCCATCCGCGGAGCAGCCGGATCGGCACTCCCAAACCCGTAACTCCACGAACCTTGCAACCCCTCATTGCGCAGTCCCGAAGTCTCCTTCATGAACATCCGCGCCAACACCGACTCAGCCTGCTTCGGCGCCCGCAAAAACACTCTCTGATACAGCCACTCCACCGCCGCCCCAGCTGGATTCCCTCGATTCGCACTAGCGACCGCTTGCGCGCCCTTCGCCAACACTCTCGCCTGCCCAATGATGAATGCGTCATTGAGCGCAAACAAAGCCTGCTGCGGCACCAACGTCTCGGACCGCTCCGTCGTTGCAATGTCCGGCGACGGAAAATCAAACGTCGTGAACAGCGGATCAAGATTCACCCGGTCCACATACCCATAAACCGTCCGCCGACTGCTGAACGGCTCCGTCGAAAGATTCACCGAACGCCCCCCCATCTCCAAATCAATCTGCCCACCCGTCGCCAGCATCGCATCACGCATCGCTTCAAAATCCATTCGCCGACGATTCGCCCGCCAAAGCAGCGTGTTGTCCACATCCACAGCCGAAGCCTCCGGCCGATCCCCGCTGGCTTGCTGATAGGTCGCAGAAAGCATGATGTCCCGCACCAGTTGCTTCGTGGACCAGTTCCGCTGCATCAATGCCGACGCCAGCCAGTCAAGCAACTCCGGATGGCTCGGTGGATCCGATTGCAAACCAAAATCACCCGGCGTCTTCACCAGCGGCCTCCCCAATAGGTGCCTCCAAACATGGTTCGCCCAAACCCGCGCAGTGAGCGGATTCGTCTCGCTCGCGATCCGATCCGCCAACTCCCGCCGCCCGCTCTTCTCCGCCGGGAACGGCGTCTTGGCAGGATCAAGCACCTCCAAAAAGCGCCGCTCGACCGCGTCACCCTTCCGGGCAGCGTCCCCGCGAATGTAAATCACCGGAGTCACCGGCTTGGCCTTGTCTTTAACCGCCATCGCCCGCGCCGGCGCCCCCGGATGCGTCGCCTCAACCTCTGCGATCGCCGTCTCAAGGTCATTCAAGTCCTTCCTCCCCGCTCCAAGCAGGCGATGAGCACTCTCCACATCTTGCGCCGAAAAATCCAGCCAGCCCCCGGGCTTCGACAAAGCACTCACCACCTGCTTCAATGCTTCATCGGGCGACTCCTTAGCCTGTGCCAGCAACTTCCCATACGCCCGCACCAACGCCTCTTCATTCTTGGGTGGCTCCGCTCGAAGAACCGCCATCACCACCGCATTCACCGCGTCTTTGCTACCCGGCACACGCCCCAACTTGAGCACCGTTTCAATGATACCTGCTTTCCGTTCAGGCGATGCCCCCGCCACCCTCGCCAACGGACCGATCACCGGATCTTGCCACCATCGCTCTGCCCGCTTCATCTCGGCCCACTGCCGACTCAGCGGCGTCAAAGCCGTCTGCAGCATCTTCTTCCCTGTGATCAACTTGCGCACATCCGCGGTCTTCGTCACCTCCATCTGCACCAGCGCATCAAAATAGACCTCCGGCTTCGCCAAAACATCAGCCACCGCCTTCGCCTTCAAATCCTCAACAAAATCCGTCCTCGCCCTCTCCGCCTTGGCCTTGGCACTCTCATACTCCGCCCGCAGCTTCGGATTCACCTCACGGTTCTTCAGTGCGATCTCCGGCATCACCTCCAGATCATCCGTGCTCGCAAAGACTCCGGACAAGGCGTAAAAATCGGCCGTCGGAATCGGATCATACTTATGATCATGGCATCGCGCACAGGCCACCGTCATGCCCATCAGCCCGCGTGTCACCACATCGATTCGATCATTGATCACCTCATCCGTTCGCCTCCGAAAACGCGGCCCGACCGTCATGAAACCCAACGCCGCAAGTTTCGGATCATCAGCCTTCAACCCCATCTGATCCGCCGCCAACTGCTCACGAATGAATTGATCGTACGGCTTGTCGATGTTGAACGCATCAATCACGTAGTCACGGTAGGTCCACGCAAAAGGATAGCGCAGATCCGCTTGCGCCAAAAAATCCTGCGTGTCGGCATAGCGTGCCATGTCCAGCCAGTAACGCCCCCAACGTTCGCCAAAATGCGGCGAAGCCAGCAACTTATCCACCTTCGCCGCCATCGCTTGATCCGCATCCTGAGCGAACGCCAATGCAAAGACTTCCATCTCCTTCGGATCGGGTGGCAATCCGGTCAGATCAAAATGCACCCGCTTCAACAATGTCCGCGCATCCGCCCGATCAGACCGCCCCAAGCCCTTCTCCTTCAATCGGCTCTCGATCAGTCCATCAATCGTCGCCGAACCCTCTTTCATCGATGCCGCTTCCGCCTTCACCACCGGCCGAAACGCCCAATGCGTGGCCGCCTTCTGGAAAAACAACGCCTGATTCCCAAGCGTGCTCTCGCCTCCCGTATCAGCTCCCCCAGCCTTGACCGGCCACTTCGCCCCCTGATCAATCCAGGCCCGTAGCACCGCGATCGTCTGATCGGACAACATGTCCTCCTCCGGAGGCATCTCCATGTCCGGCTCCAAGTGCGCCATGAACAGAATCAGCGGACTCTCCGCGCTCTTCCCCGGCACAATCGCCGGCCCATAAGAACCCCCGCCTTCAAGCGCCGCCTCGAGCGAATCCAATCTCAATCCACCCTTCTGCTTGTCAGGTCCAT
>JAIYDW010000076.1 GCA_027487315.1 Verrucomicrobiaceae bacterium
GGCAAGAGAACGAAGGCTTTCCTGATTTGGGGTGGTAACCACCAACAATCCTCCAGGTTTGAGGAGACGGAACAGATCGCGGAACATGGCCCGTGGATTCTCCAAGTGCTCAATGACTTCTGAGGACATTATGGCGTCGAAAGAAGCATCGGGAGCTGGGAGAGGGTTGTTTAAGTCACCCTGAATCCAACCGATTTCCTGCTGCAATTCCGGTGGGCGGGGTAGGATGTCAGCGGCCCACATTTCTGCCTCAGGGAAGGCTGAGTGGAGAATGCCTGGAAGTGTGCCAATGCCCGACCCGTAGTCAAGGACCTTCCCTCGCAGCCCGCGTTGACGGCAGATTCGAAGGACGAGGTTATAAACTGGCTCTGCGCTGGTGCCACGGGTGACCTCAGCGGCAAGCATTCGATAGGATTCGAGATTGGAGTTCACAGGCAAATTACGGTTAAAAAGGAAAAGTTTTGTTTTTTTCGGGCATGAAACAATGCCCACACTGCTGGTGGGATTAATGGGTTTGGAGCGTAAGCCCAGCATTGCCTCCATTCTTCGGTAGGCAAAGCAGCCAAATTTGATCTGGTCTGACTTCTTGGGACGCGAGTTCGCGTTCCCGATCCGTGGCGAGGAAGTTCAGGTCAACATTGGGTGTTCGACGAGTGCCAATCATGGTGACAACTTCGACGACGTGAGACGCGTCGAAGGTTTTGCGCAGGCGGTCACAAACACCTGGGACGAAACAATCGTGGGTTTCCACGATGAGAGTAGAGGTGGTCAGTTTGGCAACGACTTCGGGACTGAAAAGTGCGCCTTCGAAGCCTTCGCAATCGCTAATGATAAAAGCATCCTGCCGAATGTTTTGCATGAGCCATTGAGGGGTGCAAAAGCCTTTGATCTGGACATTGGATGTTTGATTTGCAGATGCCATTTCGAGGGTGGCTTTACGAGCCCACCAGTCGGTATCAAATGCAATTACTTCGGCTTGCGGGTACTTTTTGGCCAGGCCCACGGCGTAGAAACCGAACTTTGCACCCACGTCAATGATTTGAGTATACGTGCCCTGAAGGATGGTGGCCCAGGAGTTATCCAGTTCACTTTCGTAGACGCCCAAGAGGTAGGGTCCAATTTGTTCAGCATGGGTCATCGGGGTGAGGATCACATTCTCAAAAGGGCCTGTAATCACCGAGTTTCCGAAGTGTGAGATTAGCTTCTGATTAATTGGACCGCACCCCCATTCGCGGACGACATTGTGGGAATGGGCGCGGCCTTTTGCCGAAACAATGGAGGTTGTCAATTCTGGGGCGAACTTGTACAGGAGGTGCTTGATTAGCTGTTTCATAGAAGAACGATTTGTTATTCGGGATGGATTGGTGCGTTCGGACGGGCTAGCTGGCTGGCGGTTCGCACCAAATAGGCATGCACCGATTGGGGAGGATGGGGTCGTTAGTTGGGAAGGGCTGAGGGGTGAGAGTGGAGAGTTGGCTAACGGAGGGTGGAGAGATCGGCTTCGACCATTTCTTGGATCATGTCTGGAAAGGAGCGGGTGCGGTGCCAGCCGAGGGTGGATTCGATTTTGGAGGGGTTGCCGACGAGCTGGGTGGCGGGCTCTTCACGGATGAACTGGGGATTGACCTGGACGTGGTCCTGCCAACTGAGGCCGACGTGGGAGAAGGCGATTTCGCAGAGGTCGCGGACGGAGTGGAGTTTGCCGGTAGCGACAACGTAGTCATCGGGCTGGGCATGAGTGAGCATCATGTGCATGGCGCGGACGTAGTCGGGAGCGTAACCCCAGTCGCGCTGGGCATCGAGGTTGCCGAGTTCGAGTTTGCGGGTGTCGCCGCGGGCGATGCGGGCGGCGGCGAGGGTGATTTTGCGGGGGACGAATTCGGGGCGGCGGCGGGGGCTTTCGTGGTTGTAGAGGATGCCGGTGGTGCAGAAGAGGTTGTGGGCCTCGCGGTAGCAGCGCATGAGGTGGAAGCCGGCGACTTTGCTGATGCCGTAGGCGTTCCTGGGCATGAGGGGTGTGGACTCATCCTGGGGGGAGGATTCGGGGCGGCCAAACATCTCGCTGGAACCCGCGAAGTAGAGGCGGCAGGCGGGTTGGAATTCTGAGAGAGCGGTGAGGAGGTACTGGGTGCTGCTGATGTTGTTTTGAATGGTCTGGAGGCCATCGGCAAGGCGCTCGCCAACGAAGCTGGAGGCGGCGAGGTGGTAACACTCGTTGAAATGGGTGGCGGAGAAGAGGCGGTAGATGCCAGGGAAGTTGTCGAGGCTGATGGCGTGGAGGTGGAGGTGGGAGTGGGCCTCCGGTGGGATGTCCCTGAGGAGGGTGTTTTTGACGTGTTCGAGGCCGGTCTGGCGGACGAGGCCATGGACTTGGTAACCTAGAGCGAGGAGGTGCTCGGTGAGGTAGAAGCCGTCCTGACCTGTGATGCCTGTAATGAGAGCTGTCTTCATTTTGCTGGGAGCTATGGCGGCGTGTGAGGGGTCAAGCGATTGGGGCGAGGGCTGATTGGAATCCGTGAAGGGCTTGTTGGAAGCTCCAGGAGTTGATCCGATTGAGGCTGGCCTGCCCGGCTTGTTTGAGGAGGGTGGGGTTGGAGAGGAAACGGTGGAGAAGGGAGGATAAAGCGTTGAGATCGCCTTCGGGGAAAATGGCGCCGTTGGATTTGGGGTCGATGAGCTAGGGGGCGGAGCCGACTGCATCACTGGCGATGACGGGTTTTGCGGCGTTCATGACTTCGTTGACGACGAGGACCAGGGTTGGAAAAGGTTGTGGAATGGACGTTTGAGTTAGGGGTCAAGATTCTGAGTCAATTCTGTGGCGCAGTGCTCTATGATTTCGCAGAAAACTGCTTCGGTGTGTTTGGATGCGCGATTTAGGGAGGCGGAAGCAAAGGTTCGTCTTTTTGCGTGATCATCTACCAAGTAGGTCATTTTTTCCGCCAGGTCCTTGGTGTTTCCACACTGGAAAGTGAGACCTGCTTGGGCTTCTTTAATCAGGTCAGGATGGGAGCCTGTGCGATCAGAAAGTAATAAGGCGAGTCCGGATATGGCGCCTTCGAGGATTGAGTAGGGCCAGGGATCGCGTTCAGAAGTGTGGAGAAGGACGTCGGCGGCTTGAAGCACGGCGGGCAATTCAGATTGGTTTCGGAAGCCCCACCAGTGAACACGGTCCTCGATGCCCATAGTTTGAGCTTGTTGCATGAGTTGTGTTTCCAAGGGGCCCGAGCCGAGAAACCAGAGACGGCAGGGGGAGTCTTTGAGCGCTTGGAAGGCGCTCAGAGCATCTGCGGGGCGCTTGCGAGACTCAAGTTTGCCTGATACGACGAAAATGGTTTCGCCTGGGAGAGCACCCGTCGCTGCCCTGAACGCTTCTCTGTCTGCCGGGGATATGAATGCGGACTGCCGGAAAATGGTGTTGTCGGATACGCAGGGGATCCAAGTGAGTCTTTCTTGACTTGCGCCTTTTTGAGCCCAGAAAGCTTTGTTTTCGATGCCCTGATAGAAAACTCTATCCATGCGAGATGTAAAGCAGCGAGCCAACTGGCGATTGAAGAAAGCGAAGCGACTGAGAGATGGGACGAGGGTATCACCGTCACCGCGTGCGACGAGTTGTTTGTTGTGCGTGACGGCCCAAAACCAAGCGACCCACTGAATCGCAGTGCTGTAGCCATTGAGGTGGACGATGTCGGGATTAAATGCGGAAAGCTCCGCAGACAAGGAGGAGGAGAAACTGCTGAAGAACCCGCCGAAGGGACGTTTTCCCGAGTCGGGGAGAAGTACAGCGGGGAACGTGGATTGCTGGCAGTTGTCCCAGGAGATGACGCGGCCAAAACCACGGTCATTAAAGCCCTCGGTTTGGTGAGCGTAGAATACGCGAACCTCAATCATTCCACGATCATGAAGCGCCTGAAGCACATTAGTGAAGTATTGAATCTTGTGGGTAAAGACAAAAGCGATGCGTGGGTGACGGTTCATGCGGACGGGGAGAACGAATGACTCATGGATGATTGAAGAAAACCAGAGAGCGGAAAAAGGGGCGGGTGGTGAACTCGGGTGTCAACTGTTGCTCATACAAACGAGTTTGGTGGGCGATGGTGCTTTTGGGGGCAATTGAGGTATGGATGGAGTGGGGGGAGCCTTCGAGGAGAGGGATGTCCCAGGAGACGAACTGGTCGAACTCGTTATGTAATATCCAGCGGCGTCTGGTGCGGAGGCGTAAGCCACGTAGAGCGAGAGACCACCGTTAACTGAGCACCTGATTAGGGGGCTCTGGTATTGAATGGGGTGAGCGGGGGAATAGGTGACCAAGATTTGAGCGAAGAAGTGAAAAGCTGAAATCCCAAGGAATAGACTACGCTGTTGCGGACAGGAAAGAGTGATAGGATCTGTTCCTATCAGCCAATGAAGCGGCCAAGGGCGCAGGCTAAAAACAGGTCGAATTTGATTTGGCGGAGGCGGTTCGGCGGTAATGGATGGATGGGACCGTTAAGGTTGGCAACGAAGCCACGATCGGCGATGCTGGGCCGTTGGAATTTGGTGAGAAGAGTTAGGAGGAAGCGTTTCCGCCAGGGCTTTATGCCTCCAGCCGCGTGGCTCATGACGTAGCCACCGCCGCCCCATTGGAAGTCCATGCCATCTGCGCCAATTGTGCTGACTTCACCAGTGTGGGCCATGCAAGCGATGTTGAGAGCGTCCTGATCTGGGAAGGAGAATGGAATCGTGCGGTCCCCTTGACTGAGTTTGTTGAGGTTGATGTTAAGACTGCCCATCAACGAGATGGTGTGTTGCCAAACTTCGATAAAAGCCTTTTGTGATTTAACAACGCCTACGAAACCGCCGTTTACATACAAGTCCATTGGACGATGGAGGTTTATATCAAGGGGCGCCAAGATTTTGCGCCACATTTGACGCAACGGGTGAGTGTTGGGCATGTCGCCGTTGATATCTCGGCAGACCGCCACACCGAAAGCGGCCCATTCCTCGAAGAATGACCAGCGGCACTTGATGACAATGTCGGGATCAAAATAGAATAGCGCGTCAGCGTCAGGGCAGTGGTGATGCCAGAGGTCGAGCATGAAATCTGGCTTGTAGTTGGTGAGGTGAATGGTCGTTTTGAGCGGAATGAAATGGACAGTGATGTCAGAAGTTACCTTTAGGGTTCCGGCGGGGCTGGGGAGAGAGGCCCAAGGAGGGAGATGTCCGCGATAACCGGCATAGACCGTTCCTTTGAATCCGTGGGCGGAGAGGGAGTTGATCAACGCGGCGACACCGAGGTGATAGTCGCCCTCAAACAAAGTGCATATTACGGTATTCATGGAAGAAGACTCTGGTGCAGGAGGTTGTGTTTTAGGGCAAGGTTAGGCCAGGACAAATTGCTTTCAGCGAATCGGCGGTTGGCTTGAGAACGTTCGGCTCTGAGATTGTCGTGGTTGATTAGGGCTTCCAATTCGGCAAACATGGCGGCATCGTCATTGTTATCGACGACGGGGTAAAGGGTGCCACCGCCATAGTCGCGAATGCCACCCACGTCAGTGGTGACGATCGGTAGACCACATGCAAGCGCCTCGACGATTGCGGAGTTGGCGCCACTGTCTTCCATTGGAAGAAGGAGGATGGAGGCTGATTGATACAAAGCCAGTAATTGGTTGTCATCCAAGCCCCCATGCCACGTGATGGCCGGGTGGGTTAAGAGGTCACCGAAGTCGGCGGAACTCCGGCGGTGTTCGGGAACCAAGAAGTCGAACTGGATCTGGGGGAAGCGTGAATGGATAGCGGGGAGCAAACGCCTTAACATGGCGATGTTGCGGAGATGGACTCCGTTGTATAAAAGGCGGATTTGAGTTTTAGGGGTGTGTGAAGTGGGGCGGAAGAAATCGGTATCGGTGCCATAGTGGATGAAGGAGATTTGCGCGTGAGGCATGTATGACGAGAAAAACGAAATGTCTTTCTGGTATAGAAAGAGAGCGTTTCGCAAGGTGGCAAGGGATGAAAGAGATTCAGGGGTCCACTGGGAGCGCGGTTGGTGAAGACCGATAAGCGTGCGGGACTGAATGGCTTTGGGATATTTTGCCCAAAGGGGCGCATGATGATCCCCATAAAGGATGTGGAGCACTTGTCGGGGATTGATAGCCAGACGCGATGCCGCGTAGAATTGAGCGCTACTGTGAATTGAGTTGCAGGGTCCTGCGCGCAAAATCAGGGAGGCTAATTTGCCAACGGCTCGATTGATAGCAGAGGGTGAGACGTTGATTTCGTGAGTGGCCAAGCCCTGCATTCGAAGTTGAAGGGGCAGGCATTCGTAGCCGGTCTTGCTGCCAAACCAGGGGATTTTTTCCGTGAGGAAAAGAGTTGGGCGGCTGCTAGTCATGGGGGTGAGAGCTGAATGCACAGCGATAAAGTTTCAGGATATTATGATCAGAGGTCGTGAGTTGCTGAGGAGCGATCATCAATGGGTGGTAGATTGGAGAATCCACATGCCATCTGGTGATAACAAAGTTTCCTTAATGGTGTCGGAAATCAGCGACTCAAATAGCCGTCAATGGCATCACCTCGTCGACGCACTTCGGTGAATACGAAGCTGTTTTCGGATGCCCATTTCTTCATCCATGTTAGGGATGAGTCGCCACGGTGTAATTCTATGAAGATGAAACAATCGGCAGGAAGCTTCTGGGATAGGGACGGCAGAGCTGACTCTTCCGAGCCTTCGATGTCGAGTTTGAGTAGTATACGGCGATTTTTGGCGGTCGAGATAATCGAATCCATCGTGACGCACAGAACAGTGATACTAGTTGGAGTTTCACTTAGCTCTTGAAAGACTGCCCCTTCGTTCTGCAAAAACTTGATTCCGGGCTCATCGTCTACAGCGCATTGAAGCATCGTTGCCGAGATTCGATTCTCGTGGAGATTGATACCCAATTGTGTGAATGTTGCAGGATGAGGTTCGACACATACGATTGGGGTATTGGGCCAGCGTGTTGCAGCTAGCAGTGAAAACATCCCGATGTTTGCTCCAAAATCAAATATGACTTCGGGAATGAATGGGACGTGGTTCAAATCGTAAACCTGTTCGACTAGGACTTCATTCGCAACCCAAAGGTGAGTGGGGTCACCTCCAGACACCGAGATAGTTTTGTTGTGGCCGTCTATTGAGCATTGAAATGAAAAGTTTCTTCTTCTAATCCACTCCTGTAAAGGCTTTATAGCCCACCAAGAGCGGACGGTTGCGTAGTTAAGGATGCCGAGTTTAGATCTTTGGAGGAAAGATTGACTTAGCGGGTTAGGCGGAAGAAGGTACGGTTGTAGTTTGGAGAATATGCTCATGTCTTAATTAGCGTGCGCGTTTGCAAGCGATGGTAAAGGTCTAACAAGCTTCGCTGGGACACCTGCGTAAACGCCCGTCACGGTGCAAGATTTGACTACTACAGCGCCAGCGCAGATGACACTGTGATCTGCAATTTCTACGTTACCAGTTACGATAACGCCGCTAGCCAACCATACGCCTCTACCAATCCTAATATCACGCGAATTTTCGGTTTGTGTAGTTTGCTGTCGGGCTAAATCAATCTGTTGGTAGTCGTGGGTTCCGGTAAGGAACATGCAGCCGTGGCCGCAAAATGCATAGTCCCCAAAATGGATATGGCCACAAACGGTATTGAGAAGAGCGTCCTGCAGTTCGACGTTCGCTCCAAGGTGGATACGCTCTGGGGGACCCCATATAGACGAAGCGCGCAGCGTAAGCTTGAGGTGGTTCGCCTCATACTTTAACAATGATATCAATTTTCGTGCAAGCCAAGCTTTAATTCGAGTCTTGAGATTCCGTTTTGATTCGCGGGAGGAATACAGACTTGCTGGATCAAAATGTAACATGCATTTCAGTATCTAGGGATTCTTTAATGAGGCAGCTGGGTTATACCTTGGGTTGCTCTTTTTAAGCTGAGAAAAATACCAAGTGGTGTGGTCAGGATGTTCATCCATAATACTCCGGCTAAAGTAGAGATGTCCAAAATTGAGATCAATATGATCTGTTGAATGATTCCCGTAGAGATGGCGAGCGAAGGGGAGACAATCCATCCTCGCGAGGCGTTCAGAGTGTACATGCTGCCGACAACAGCGCTAAGAATGCCACTCACAAGACTCAAAAGCAGTGCAGTCTCTAGGCCTGAGTAATTAGAACCGAGGAGCCAGAGGATTTGAGTTGGGAAAAACCATGCAGCAACTACCAAAATTAGGCCGAATGCCAGGAGTCCAATGCAAACGTTGATGTAGAGGCGGCGAAGTTGCTTGGGGTCCTGGATACGAGCGAAGCGAGGCACGATGAGAGAATTCAGAACTGAGGTGACGACAGTGAAGATGACGGTCAACCGGCCGAGAGCACCCATTTCGGCAACGTTTTGAGTGTTACCAAAGATGCTGATGAGCCAGAGGCTGATCTGGCCTTGGACACAAAAGTAGAGTGTGTTGGGTGTCTGTTGTTTGACAATGGAGAGGATTTCCGCGCGATGTTGGGGATTTTGAGGGGCATCGCGAGCGACTAGGTCCGGGATCCAGCGCTGGAGCATCCACCATTGAATCAAAAGGGCGAAAGCGGCAATTGAGATGGCGACGGTGGCATTGAGGAAAGAAATGGCGGCTATGCCGAGGAGAGCGAGGCGGGCGGCTGCGCTGGCGAGGTCGAGGGATTGAATGCGGTTTGTCTGCAAGGCGAGCCTTGGGACGACGGAGTAGACACCGATTCCCATTTGGAGCCAGAAGCAGGCGAGCACGGCCAAGGTCAGGGAAGTAATTTGCGAGGGGGAGGCCTGATTGCGGAAGAGCATCCAAACCAACGCGGGTGTGACAAGCAGGAGGGCGCAGGCGCCGAGGGTTTTCCGCAAGCCGATGGCGGTATTGATGAGTTGGCCGAACTGCTGGCGGTCGGCATGCACTTTGCCGCCGATGGAGGTCAAGCCGCTGGAGATGCCATTGTCTGAGAGAACGGCCATCATACCAAGCATGCCGTTTGCGATGGTGAAGTAGGCGTAGTCCTCCTTGGTGAGGAGCCGAACGAGGAGGAATCCGCTGAGGATTCCGACCGCCTGAACGAATAGCTGCACACCGACGAATTTGCCTAGAATGCGAGTTATGTGGACGAGTCTGTCCGAGGAATAAAAGGGAAAGATGAGGCCCATCAAGCAGCGGGTTCCAGTCAGTCTTTTGACACTAGGGGTGAAGGGGAATCATGGCGGCTTGGCTGATCGAACGGAACGCGACGAGGCATGCATGCACAATTTGGACGGAGGCAACCAGAATGGACATGAGGGCGATGCCCATGATCGTGTTGATTGGATGGAGCAGCAGGAAGAGGACTTGAACGCAGATGACGATAGGGATGTTCCAGGTGAGGGAGCTGACCCAACCGCGGGCGCCGTTGAGCTGCCAGATGGTTTGCATGAGTGAAGTGATGCTCATCATGGCGATGATCCAGAGGAGTTCGGTTTCGAGGGCGTTGTATTGGGAGCCGAGGATGATGAGGAGGGCCTGGGGGAAGGTGGCGGCGAGGAGGAGGAGGAGGCCTGAGAGGAGGGCGACGAGGCCGCAGGAAGCGAGGAGGATGAAGGTGAGGCGGCGGGGGTTGGGGGGGCAGCGGGCGAAGGCGGGGCAGATGGCGTGGACGAGGGGGCCGTTGAAGGCGGTGAAGATGAGGGCGAGGCGGGAGAGGGCACCGAAGTCGGCGACTTCGGAAGTGGAGGCGAAGGCGCTGATGAGCCAGACTCCTAACTGGCCCTGGACGCAGGTGAAGGCAGCGTTGGGGTAAATCTGACGGATGGATTTTTTGAGTTCCGGATCAAAGGTTTCGGGGGCGATTTGGGGGATTTCGGGAGCGGAGGCGAGGAGGGGGCGGACTTGTTTGCGGACAATTAGGAAGCCTGAGGCGACCGAAAACAGGCCGGCGACCATTGCGGAGATTGCCGTGAGGGCGCTGCCGAGAGCGAAGGCGGCGGTGGCGGCTAAGCGGGTGAGGCCGACAGCGATTTCAGCGATTTGGAGTTGGCGAGTGCGGGAGTGGAGGCGACTGACGACGGTGTAGATGCTGAAGAGGGCGAGTTGAGCGGTGGGGAGGATGGAGAGGGTGGTGAGGAGGAGGGCGGTGGGCCAGGGGCAGTCGGTGCGAAGAAGGAGGATGAGTGAGAGGGGAGCGGTGAGGGCGATGGCGATGACGGTGAGGCGGGAGCGCCAATGGAGGGCGCGCTGGACGAGGGAAGCGAGTTGGCCGGGTTGCTTCCAGATGCGGCCGCCGATGGAGGTGACGGCGCTGGCGAGGCCAGCATCTGAGAGGATGTTGAGGGCGGCGGTGATGCCGGAGGCGATGGTGAACCAGGCGTATTCGGTTTTGCCGAGGGCGCGGATGACGAGGATGCCTGAGAGGGCACTGAGGACCTGGGTGGCGACGGAACTGAGGGCGAAAGAGGCCAGGGTCTGTGCCCAGCGAGAGAGGAGTTCGCGATTGGCGGTAAGGCGTGAGGAGAGGGAGGGCAAGAGGGGGGGCGATTAACTTTGAACTTTGAACTTTGAACTTTGAACGCTGAATGCGGATTGTGGAATGCGGAATGCGGAATGCGGAATGCGGAATGCGGACGAGGACGAGGACGAGGACGAGGAGGAGGAGGAGGAGGAGGAGGAGGGTGGGGTTTAGGGGGTTGAGGAAGGGGGGGAATGGTGGCAGGATTGGGGATGCGAGAGAGTGATGTGTCTTTGCCGGGGTCTGATGCCAGGGGTTTTCGACTGGGGGTGCAGGTGATTCACTACACGGGGCTGGCGGAGCGGCGGCCGCATGTGGAGCGGGTGTTGGAGGAGACGGGGTTGAATGGGTGTCCGGTGCGATGGGTGGCGGAGTGGGACAAGGAGGCGGTCTTGGAAGGGGGGCGTTATGAGCGTGGGGAATGGGGGAAGCCGGGGGAGATCGCGGCGGGATCGGTCTCGCTGATTCTGAAGCACGTGTCAGCGTGGCAGGCGGTGGTGGCTGATCCGGAGGGATGGCATCTTATTCTGGAAGATGATGTGTTGGTGCCGGAACCGAGTCGGTTGATGGCGGATTTGGAGGCGGTGACGCGGGAGCTGCCGGAGGGGGGATGGGACTTGCTGTTTGTGGGACTGGGGTGCGGGCTGCATGTGCCGTGGTGGCGGCGGCTGTTGCGTCCCGGGAAGCGGGTGTTTTGGAGGGGGTGGCGCCGGGGGCACCTATGGGGAGGCGGGGGATGCAGTCGGTGCACGGAGGCTTATTTGATTCATCCGGCGTTTGCGGAGCGGCTTTTGGAGTCGCGCCATGCGAAGCCGCCGTTTCGGCGGGCGATTGATTGGCTGTTGAATGAGGCGGGGGAGGCGATGCAGGCGAGGGCGTATTGGGTGGAGCCGGCTTTGGTGACGCAGGGGGCGTTTGAGAGTTGGATGGCGAATGACGAATGGCGAATGACGAATGACGAATGACGAAATGGGGATTGCCGAGGCCCGCCGGCCTCACCCTGCGGGCAGCCTTTGGCTGGCTGTCTCGCTCCGCTCGGCTGACGAATGACGAATGACGGAAGGGGAGTGGTGAGGGGGCTGGCAGGAAGATGGGGGGCAGGAATAAGGGTTGGGAACCACGAATTTCACGGAGGGCACGAATGGAAGGGAGAGGGCCGCCTGAAGGCGGGTCTACAGGACGGATGAGGGGAGACGGAGAAGGAAGGGGTGATGAGAGGGGGCCCGTTCTTCGCTAAAGCTTCGAAGGGCTCGCTTCGCTCGGAGGGGGGAAGGCGAGGACGAGGAGGCGGCGGAGAGAGAGGAGGGTTAGGGGAGCCGTTGCATCCAGAAGCTGCCGCCGGTGTCGGTTAGGATTTCGGGGAGAGAGAGTTGGAAGAGGTCGGGGAAGGTGGCGGCGGCGTGGGAGTTGAAGGCGCGGGTGATCCAACCGGGGTTACCGAGGAGGAAGGTGCGGAGGAAGAGGGATTCGTTCCAGGCGCGGCCTTCGAGAAACCAGTCGATGGGATAGGAGGCGGGATAAAAGATGTCGTGGATGTGAACCCA
Source organism: Verrucomicrobiaceae bacterium (assembly GCA_027487315.1). Classification (GTDB taxonomy): domain Bacteria; phylum Verrucomicrobiota; class Verrucomicrobiia; order Verrucomicrobiales; family Verrucomicrobiaceae; genus JAGRPD01. The sequence goes on from JAIYDW010000076.1 coordinate 12,043, forward strand.
GACGCCCGGGCGGAGGCGAGGGAGGATGCGGAGGAAGAGGAAGGCGACATCGCTGCCGGCTTTGGCGACGTGGGAGGAGTCGATGAAGAGGATGTCGTTGGGGGCCAACTGGTCGAAGAAGGCGGGATCGAGGGTTTGGACGGACTGGGGTAGGAGGGTGATGCGGGGGTGGTGAGACTGTGGGAGGAGGGAAAGGAGGCGCTGGGGGTGGGGCTCGATGCAGGTGATGGCGCAGGAGGCGTTTGTTTTTTCCAGGGTGTCGAGGGTGGCGGCGGTGGAGAAGCCGGAGCCGACTTCGATGATTTTTTGGGGTTGGAGGTGCTGGATGAGGCCGCTGAGGAGGAAGGCGTCGGCGAGGGGGAACCAGCCGTTGGGCTGATGGTAAAGCCAGTCTGGGTGGGGTTGGGAGGGGAAGGGGAGGCGTGGGGTTTGAGTGAGGAGGTTGTGGTAGAGGGTTTTTTGCTGGGCAGGTTGGAGGTCGATGTGTTCCCAGTTGGCGGCGGTGTCGTGGGGGAGGGTGGTGGTGCCGGGAGGGAGGTGATCCAGGTCGAGGAGTGGGGAGTGGAAATGGCCCGGAGGGAAGCGGCAGGCGCCGCGATGGGTGGGGTGGGAGGCTAGCCACCACCGGAGAAGGCGGGATTTGAGGGCCGTCCGGAGGGAGGCGAGGGGGGGAGGCATTGAGGGGGGCGGAGGAGTGGGGAGTGGGGAGTGGGGAGTGGGGAGTGGGGAGTGGGGAGTGGGGAGTGGGGAGTGGGGAGTGGGGGAAGTGGCGGCTTTGCCGCATTGGGGCGCCAGCGGGCTGGCTGGGGGAAAGCTGCAGCGGGCTGCAGCAGTCCAAGGGGGGGCGGTGTGAGGGAAGAGGGCGGAGAGTGGGGAGGGCGAGGGCGAGAGGGGAGGACGAGGAGGAGGGCGAGGACGAGGAGGAGGAGGAGGACGAGGGGGTGTGGGAGAGGGGTAATCGGTATTGAGTGAGGGGGGAGCTTTTAGGGTTTGGTGGCTAGGGCGAACAGGGCGATGGAGAGGTCTAGGCCGGAGGGTGGATGGGATTCGGGGACTTGGGCTTGGGAGGTGGTGAAATGATTGACGAGGCGGTTGAGGGTGGGGCGGAGGGTGAGGTGGAGGCGGCGGAGGAGGCGGGGGGTGATGGCGTGGTGGGGGAGGGAGAGGAGGGATTGGTCGAATAGGAACCAGGCGGCGCGGAAGCCGTGAGTGAGTTTGGAGACGGAGTGGACGGTGAAGCCTGCGGATTCGAGCTGTTGGCGGAGGCCTGAAGCGGTCCAGCGCCAGAGGTCGAGTGGGCAGGGATGATCCGGGAAGGTGCCGTGAGTGGAGAGGATGAGGGTGCCGCCGGGGCGGAGGGCTCTTTGGGCCTGAAGGAGGTAGTGGTGTGGGTCTGAGACGTGTTCGAGGACCTGAGAGGAGAGGACGAGGTCGAAGTCAGCGGGGATGGATGGCGGGAGGGTGCCGTCCGGGGCGATGGGGAAGTCCACTGGGGTGGTGGAGGGGAGGTCGGCGCGGAGGTAGGTGGCGGTGGGGAAGAGGAATCGGTAGGGGGAGCCGCCGGCACCGAAGTCGAGGATTTTTTGAGGATCGGCAGGGAGGGTCGATTTGAGGGCGGCGAGGAGGTCGAGGAGATGGAGGTAGAATTGGTCTTCGGGTTGAGGGGAGGAGCGCTGGCGGAGGTAGTCGGAGGAGGCGAGAGCAGCGGGGTCCGAGGACTGGGGGGGATGGGGAGGAGGGGTCATGAGGCCGCGTGCGGGGAGGCCAGCAGTTCGTCAAAGAGAGCGGTGTAAGAAGCGAGGCAGCGATTCATTTCGAAGGGCTGTCGGGCGAGGGTGGAGCGGGAGGTGAGTTCGGCGCGCCGGGTGGGCTCACTGATCAGGGAGTGGAGGGCGGTGGCGAGGGCGGGGATGTCCGCGCGGCCGGAGGGGGCGAGGGGAACGAGGATGCCCGCTGGGCCTGCAGGGGTGGCGAGCATTTCCGGGATGCCACCGACGGGAGTGGTGACGATGGGGAGGCCGGCGTTGAGGTATTCGATGATGGTGTTGGGGAGGCTTTCGCCGGGGAGGAAGGTGGGGAGGAGACCGATGTGGAAGCGGGCGAGCTGGGTTTCCGGCTGGTCGAGGTGGCCGAGGAGGGTGATCCAGGATTGCTCAGAGGGGGTGAGGGAGGCGCGGATTTGCTGGAGGCAGGGGCCGTCGCCGATGAGGGTGAGGGTGAAGTGGGAGAGGTTTTGAGAGCGAAGGAGGCGACAGGCGGCGAGGGCTTCCAGCCAGCCTTTTTCTTCGACCCCGCGAGCGACCATGCCGATGTGGACGGGTGGGGCTGGCGGGGTAGGGGTGAGGGTGGCAGGTGGGGGGAGGGAGCCGTAGGGGATGACGCGGCGGATGAGGCCGGGGTGCCAGGGGAGGTTCTGGCTAAAGGAGGCGTTGGCGTGGCAAGGGTGGACGAGGGCGGTGAGGCGATCGAAGATGGGCTGAGCGTGGGGGTGCTCACTGGGGGGGAGGAAGGCGTAGTGGCCGTGGTCGCTTTCGACGATGGGGAGGGTGTCTTTTGCAAAGGCGGTGCAAGCGTATTGCGAGGCCAGGTAGAGGTGGGTGTTGATCAGGTGGAAGCGGTGTTTGTGATGGAGGCGGCGGATGAGGGATTGGTTGAGGGCGAGTTCGATGTCGAGATGGGGCCACCTGTTGCGGATGAGCTGGCGGAACTTGTAGAAGAGCCAGTAGGCGGTTTCGTTGAGGTGGGGAGCGCTGGTGAGGGGGAGGCCGGCGAGGCGTGAGCGCATGCTGCGGTCTGCGAAGGCAAGGCAGGGGATGAAGCCGTGGACGTCATGGTGGGCGGCGAGAGCGACGGCGAGGTTGACGAAGAATTTTTCGGCACCGCCCGCAGGCAGACTATGGGTGGTGAGCAGGATGCGCCGGGGCTGCTGGCGATTCATGCCGCGAGGAGTTGGGAGTAGAGGGCGCTGGTCTGACGGGCGGCATTGGGCCAGGCGAGGGACTCGGCCTGAGGGCGGGCATTTTTGGCGAGTCGGGAGAGGAGGGTGGGGTCCTGGAGCAGTTGGTGAATGGAGTCCATGACTGCGGTGGGAGAGGAGGGGGGGACGAGAAGGGAGCAGGAGGGGGAGAGGTATTCCGGAATGCCGCCGATTTGAGAGGCGATGACTGGCAGACCGCAGGCGAGTGCTTCGAGGAGGACGTTGTTGGCCGTGGCGGAGGTGGCGAGGTGGAGGAGAGCGTGGGAGGACTGGTAGGCGAGGAGGAGTTCGGTGTCCGGGATGCGGCTGCGATAGGTGACGTGGGGGAGGTCGGCGAAGGCGGGTTGCTCCGAAGCGGGGCCGATGATGTCGAAGAGCACATCGGTGCGATTTTGGAAGGCTGAAGCGGTGGCGTGAAGGGTGGTGAAGTCGCGTCCTGTTGAGCCGACGGCGAGCAGGCGGAGGGGTGAATGGGAGTCAGGGGTGGGGGCGGGCGAGGGGCAGAAATAGGTGGTGTCGACGCCATGGGGGATGACGTGGAGGCGCTCGGGAGGGACGCCCTGGGCGAGGAACCAATCCCTCTGGATGGTACTCATGAGGATGATGGCATCGAAACGGGGGAGGCTGCGGGGGCGGCGGATGATTTCGGGCAACTGGTGGGGGGGCTGGTGGAAGGTGCCGACCCAGTGGATGCCGCGGGGTTTGGGGAGGAGATCGAGGAAGGCGAAGTCGCGGTCACACCAGAGGTAGTGGAGGATGCCTTGGAAACCCGCTTTGATGCGACGGCGAACGAGGCGGTCAACGGTGAAACTGCCGCCGACGCACCAGCGTGAGAAGGCAAGGCGGCGGAGGAGCCGGGTGAGGAGGAGGGCTGACGGGGTGGTGGGGTTGGTGCGGGGGGCGGTGAGGCGCTCGCCGGGGAGGTTGTCAGCGATGATGTGGTAGCCTGAGCGGGAGGCGAGGATGGCATCCTGGGTCCAGGCGAGGAGGTTGGGGGAGGCGGCTGTGCCGCCGGAGATGGGAGATGGGGGATGGAAGATGGGGAGTGGAGAGTGGAGAGTGGAGAGTGGGGAGTGGGGAGTGGGGAGTGGGGAGTGTTTGGGGCCGCCTAAAGGCGGGACTACAGAACGGGTGGGGGCGGGGAGGAGGGGAGGGTTTTGAGCGGGGTGGCGGGGTTGCCGCGGACTAGGGTGTGGTCGGGGACGTTTGAGGAGACGATGCTGCCGGCGCTGACAACACTGCTTTGGCCGACTTCGACGCCTGGGGAGATGAAGGCTTGGGCGGCGATCCAGGAACCTTGGCGGAGAGTGATGGGTCGGGTGATGAGGTCGAAGGTGTCTTTCTTGTAGTCGTGCGAGCCGGTGCAGAGGAAGGCGCGTTGGGAGATGCAGACGTGGGACTCGATGGTGACTTGGGCGAGGCTCAAGATCATGACTTCTTCACCGATCCAAACATGGTCGCCGATGTGGAGGTGCCAAGGGAAGGAGATGTTGACATTGGCCCGGATGACGACGCCGTGACCGATCCGGGCGCCGAACAAGCGCAGGAGGGCGGAACGGAAGGTGGAGGGCCATGGGAGGGTGGTTTGGAAGAACAGCCATTTGATGGCCAGCCAAGCGGATTCTTTGAGGCGTGAGGCGCCGCGATCGAAGTCGTCATTGGCGAATTTTGAGAGGTCCATGGGGATGGCGGTGGGATTGCCCGATGGGGGGAGTGGTTCTCTGTTCTCCGTTCGCGGTGATGGGGAGCTCGTTCTTCGCCGGGGGTTCGAAAGATTGCTGCGCGAGGGGGTCGGTTGGGATTTTTGGAAATCGAAAACCCCCGGGATTGGACATGCTACCGCCCTTGGTTGCGAAGGAAGCAGCCTAGAGCAGGGTGGGACATTGAACGGGAGAATCCCAAATTGAAAGGTCAGGTTAGCGGGAGGTGTGCCTATGGAAAGGACTAAGTTGTGTTGAAATCGTTTCTTTGTTTTGGCGTTTGGCGGGGTTTTTCACTTGATCTGGTGATTGGTGCGTGGTCATCTCTGCGCCTCATGAAGAAAGCTTTGATTACCGGAATCACGGGGCAGGATGGGTCTTACTTGGCAGAATTGCTGCTGGAGAAGGGATATGAGGTGCATGGGATCATCCGGCGGTCATCGACCTTTAATACCTCCCGGATTGATCATTTGTATCAGGATCCGCATGCTTCCGGGGCGCGGTTGTTTTTGCATTACGGGGATTTGATGGATTCGGTGGCTCTGGTGAAGCTGCTGTATGATCTGAAGCCGGATGAGGTTTACAATTTGGGGGCGCAGAGCCATGTGCGGGTGTCGTTTGATGTGCCGGAGACGACGGGGGACATTGACGGGCTGGGGACGTTGCGGATTTTGGAGGCGATTCGGGAGACGGGGCTGATCGAGAAGGTGCGTTTTTATCAGGCGAGTTCGTCGGAGATGTATGGGAAGGTGCAGGAGGTGCCGCAGACGGAGACGACGCCGTTTTGGCCGAGGTCGCCATACGGTTGCGCTAAGGTTTTTGCCTACTGGTTGACGGTGAACTATCGGGAAAGTTACGGGCTGCATGCGAGCAACGGGATTTTGTTCAACCATGAGAGCCCACGCCGGGGAGAGACGTTTGTGACGCGGAAGATCACGCGGGCGGCGACTCGGATCAAACTGGGGCTGCAGAAGGATTTGTATTTGGGGAACCTGGATGCGAAGCGGGACTGGGGGTTTGCGAAGGATTATGTGGAGATGATGTGGATGATGCTGCAGCAGGAGACGCCGGATGATTATGTGGTGGCGACGGGGGAGACGCACAGTGTGCGGGAGTTTGTGGAGGAGACCTTTGCGTGCCTGGATCTGGACTGGAAGGAGCACCTGAAGTATGACGCCCGCTATGAGCGGCCTGCGGAGGTGGAACTGCTCATCGGGGATCCGGCGAAGGCGAAGAAGCAACTGGGGTGGGTGCCGAAGGTGACCTTCAAGGAATTGGTGAAGATCATGGTGGAGGCGGATCTGGAGCTGGCGAAGCGGGAGGCTCGGATGTTGGGGTAGGGGAGCGGATTTTGGATTTCGGATTGGGGAGTGTGTGTGGGAGTGATCAGTGATTAGTGATCAGTAGTCAGTGTGTAGCGGATTGCGGGGAGCGGTTCTCTGTTCGATGGAAGTGGTTTGGGGGTTGTGGGCGGGGGTTTTGCTATTGAGCGGAAGGGGGTTGGTCCCGACAGCGGGCTGCCCGAACGGGAAAGCGGCAGCGGGCTGCCGCAGTCCAAGGGGGAGAGCTAACGTGGGGTGAGAGGGGGGGAAGTGTTTTTTGGGTTTGGGTGATGGTTTGGGGGTGGGATTTGCGTTAGTGGGTGCGTGACATGCATGTGGCTGTGTTGAGGAACCCGATCCTTTTGGCTTTGCGAAGCGCTCTTCTTCTTGGGTTGATGGGCGTTGGGGTGGTGCGTGGTGCTGAGACGGCTGGGGTGGCTTCTGACGATGGGGATGAGCCGGTGATTTTGCGTGCGGTGGATGCATCGATCTTTGAGGTTTTGTTCACGAATCCGCCGTTCACTCGCTCTGTGGATCCCTCGGATTCGCTTATTTTGACGGGGATGGCTTCCATTCGTGGGGAGGTGGTGGCGACTGTGCTGGACACGGCGACGATGAGGTCGCAGGTGGTCTCGAAGGTGCCGAATGCGCAGGGGTGGCAGTTGATTGGAGTTGGAGGGGACGAGGCGGTCGCGCGGACGTGGAAGGCGCAGATCCGGATTGAGGGTGGGGAAGTGATTGCGGTTCGTTATCAAAAGCCGCCGGTGAAGATTCCGCGAACGACATCGGGAGGTGGGAGTGGTGGCGGCAGTGGTTCGACGGGCAAGGCGCCGCCGTTGAGTTCGGGGCAGTTGGCGGAGGCGAAGAAGGCGGCGGTGGACTACAAGGAGGGGTTTTCCTCGGATGGCTATCCGAACAAGCCGCCGCCGGAGATGGTGGCGAAGTTGTCGCGGTTGAGTGTGGCGCAGCGAGAGGGGATCAATCAGCAGATGCTGGGGTATCGGAACCAGGGATTGGGGCTTGAGGAGCGGAGGAAGATTTATGAGAGGCTGGTGGAGCGGGAGGGGGGGAGGTGAGGGGCGGCTGTGCCGCCGGAGATGGGAGATAGAAGATCGGAGATGGGGAGTTAGTGAGAGGCGGTGAGGGCAGAGGGTTTGTTTTGTTTAGGCCTGTACTCCGTATTGACTTATCGGGGGTTTAGAATCAGTCTTTTGAAGTGTCTTCCCTGAAAACATTGCGTGGGAGAGTCATTCGAATGGACTGGTAATGCAGTTAGGCCCCTCGAGACGGTTATGAAGATACCCACCTATACACAGACAGCCGGACTGGAGCGTTTTCCCCAGCTCGAGCGGTTTAGCGTGTATCGCGCGACGCACAAGCGGTTGTTGAGCGAGGACCCTACGTATCAACGTCGCTAGCAGCTTTACATCGCTGCCGTGTTTTGTTTGGCCCCTATCCCGATTGTTGGCTGGGTCGCCACCGTTATGCTGGCGTTCCGCCAGCAGGAGTTTCAGAACCAGAGGATTGGAGATGTTTTGCAATCCGCGACCTAACGAACAGGCGCACCAGCGAACGGCGGGGCGTCGTCGCTGAACTGGAGTCGTTTTTCCAAGAAACCAAGTTCATCCCACTACCATGAAAAAGATCCCATGCCTCTTCATTGCCTTGAGTCTGCTCACTCAAGTTGGAAATGCGACTCCACCAGCGAAAGAGGCGACTGAGGAGATCGCCGTTTCATTCATGGAAGTGACAGAGGCGTATCGTGCACTCAAGGCAGACTACCCTGAGATTGCGGCGATTGTTCGGAGTATTGAGATCGACAAGAACGCGATGACGATCCAGCAAGGGCATCCGAAGCTTGCGGAGTTTAAGAAGTCTCTGGCTGAACTGGATCGCCGTCCCAATCAGATCCTGCTTGAGGCCGTCGTTTCCGAAGTCAGTCAGAGCACAGGAAAAGAGAGGGTTCTGTCACGACCCACCGTCCTGACGTTGGAGGGGCAACCCGCTGCCATCAGCCTGCCGTCATCTTCGGATGATCAGGAACTCAAGGTTACCATCACTTCTCGTTCGGTGCCTTCGATAGCGAGGAAGTAGATGTGTAGAGTCGATCTTGGGATCGAGTGATGCTATTCTTGAGGTCGGGGAGGGAGGCGTGGAGAGTCTATGAAACGATGCGGGTGCTGAGGTATCGGAACCAGGGATTGGGGCTGAAGGAGTGGAGGAAGATTGATGGGAGGCTGGTGGAGCGGGAGGGGGGTATTGGCTATTGAGCGAAAGGTGTTTGCTCCCGGCAGCAGGCTGCCCTTGCGGGAAAGCGGCAGCGGGCTACCGCAGTCCAAGGGGGTCAGTCGCCGTCTTGGGTGGCGATTTCGTCGAAGGGGAAACGGGCGATGGTTTTGACCCAGGCGGGTGAGGCGGTGGCTTTGAAAGCAGCTGCGCTGCACCAGGGCCACTGAGAGGCCTGGGGGACCAGTCCATGATGACGGGGGTTTTGATGCACGTAGTTCAGACGGGCAAGGTAGCTGTGCTGATAGGTGAGGTGCGTCTCCCGGTAGTTCTGCCAAAGTCGGGTTCGGTTGGGAACGTCGTCTTCGAGGTTCAGTTGCTTGGTGGCGAGGCTGTGGAGCTTTTGGAGGATCGGCTTCAGGGTGATGGCTCCCGACTTGGGACTGTGTGCGATGACGTGGTAGTGATTGGAGAGGACAGCCCAGGCTTCGAGTGGCCAGGAGCGTTCGGCAAAGACGTCGAAAAGGAGTTGCTGGAACCAGTCGCGTCGCTCCGGGGAATGAAGGAGGTGGGCTTCGTGACGGGTGCGGGCGGTGACGAAATAGACTCCGGCTTCTGAAAGGCGATGGGGCGGTGCGTGAGGCCAGGTCCGGGTCCCGATGAGAGCTTCCTGATCTGAAGGAAGATGGCTGTTCATGGGGGACGAGGTTAGGTCAATGAACGTGAACGTAAAGTGTGGAGTGCGGCAGCCGGCTGGCCGTGGTAGTCTTTGTGCGGAGTTTGCTGGTTGAGCGAAAGGAGTCCACCCCCGGCAGCAGGCTGCCCATGCGGGAAAGCGGCAGCGGGCTGCCGCAGTCCAAGGACGTGGGGCTCAGTTGGAGGTGGTGAGGGTGGTGGCTAGGAGGGCGGTGGTTTTTTGGGTGTCGGTTGGGACTTTGGTGGGGAGGGTGGCTAGGGTGCGGTTGGCTTGGGTGACGCTGCCGTTCCAGGAGGTGACGACGGGGTAGACTTGGGCGCTGGTGGCGAGGTGGAGGCGACCGGGGATGAGGACTTCGGGGGGGCGGCGGTTGAGGTAGCCGGTGGTGTAGATGGGCTCGACGAAGGGGGCGCGGAAGAGGTGCTGGGCTTCGATGTCGCTCTCTTTGAGGTCGGGAAAGAGTTTTTGCAGGGCGGCGAACCAGGAGGCGGTGATTTCGGATTCCGGCTGGGTGAAGCGGGGGTCGGTGCGGTGGAGGTATTTGGTGAGGTAGAGGATGTGGCGACCGGGGCCACGATCCGATTCGTCGGTGAGGGTGGAGGTTTCGACGATGCCGTCGAAGGGATACTCGGGCTCAGGGGTGGCGAGCCAGTAGTTCTTCTGAAGCGGGCGCTTGAGGAAGAGGAAGTGGTTGATAACGGCTTGGAAGTCGATGGACCAGTCGATCTGTGGGGCGGCGGCTTTAAGGGCGGGGCTGGCGATTTTGCTGAAGGTGGGCCAGGGGAGGGTGACGATCATTTGATCGAAGGTCTCGGTGCCGGTGGCGGTGGTGATGACGGGGCGTTGATCGGGGGTGAGGTCGATCTGGGCGATGGGGGTGTTGAGGCGGAGGTCGACGCCGAGTTCCTTGAGCTTGATGGCGAAGGTGTCGGTGATGCGTTTGTAGCCACCGCGGATGTAGCCTTTGCACTCGCCTTTGGACTCGCCCTTTTCACGGTTGAAGCGGGTCCAGAACCAGAGGGCGGGGACGGTGGGGTAGCGGTCGCCGAATTTGGCTTCGAGCATGGGCTGCCAGAATTTTTTGAAGGCGGTGCGGCCGGAGAGTTTTTCAAGCCACTGGGCGGTGGTGATGTCGTCGAGGCCTTTGTCGGAGCAGAGGCGGCCGTAGAGGCCGGTGAGGCCGACGCGGAGGCGGTCGATGAAGGAGAGGGGGGAGAAGCGGAGGAGGTCGAGGGCGCCGTTGAGGGAGAAGATGCGGCGCTGGTCGGCGTAGGCGAAGGTGGTGGGTTTCCAGTAGATGTCGGAGGTGAGGCCGAGGTCGTCGAGGAGAGCGAGCAGGGGGCCGTCGCTGGGGAGCATGCAGTGGTAGAATTTTTCGAAGGTGCGGCCGTCGTGCTCGAAGAAGGTGCCGAGGCCGCCGAGCTGGCCGGAGGCTTCGATGAGGGTGACGCGGTGACCGGCCTGGGCGAGGCGGAAGGCGGTGGTGAGGCCGGAGATGCCGGCGCCTAGGACGGCGGTGTGCATGAGAGCGAAGCGGGCTTTTTTTTGGACAGGATTACAGGATTGCGGGATTAACGGGATGCGGGAATGGAGGGAAGAGGGGAATGGGCGAGCGGGGGTTTTTAATGATCGGCTGAAGCCTGGACACCAACTTAGGCTTTGGTGGCTTGGGTGGTGGGGGAGAGGGATTCGGGGAGGGAGGGGGTGGGGAGTTTGGCGCGGTAGCGGTTCACGACGGCGAGGTAGCGGCGGAGGGTGCGGAAGATGCGGAGTTTGCTGGCGCCGGCTTTGAGGTCGTAGCGGAGGGTGTAGGGGATTTCGGCGGCGGTGGCGCCGATGGCGCGGAGTTTGAGGAGGATCTCCAGCATGCAGACGAAGCCGCTTTCCTCGACGAGTTTGTCCTGGCCGTAAGCGAGGATCATGCGCTGGAGGATGGAGGCGTCGTAAGCGCGGAAGCCGGCGGAGTAGTCGCGCACGTTTTTGAATGGGACGACGGTCTTCATGAGGACGAAGCAGCCGAGGCTGAGGATCTGCCGGTAGAAGGGGACGCCCTGGATGACGCTGCCTTTTTGATAACGGGAGGCGATGACGACCTGGGCGGTGCCGCTGCGGATGAGGTTGATCATGGCCGGGACGTTGATGGGGTCGTGGGTGTTGTCCGAGTCCATGGTGATGACGGCGTCGGCGGAGGTGGCAGCGGCGTGGAGTCCGGTCTGCATGGCCATGCCGAGGCCGCGATTTTGCGGGTGCTGGATGAGGCGGACGGGCATGCGGAGGGAGGCCTCGCGGGCGATGTCGGCGGTGCGGTCTTTGGAGCCGTCATCGACGACGATGACCTGGTAGCGGAAGGGTTGGTTGGAGAGGGTTTCCTCGATGCGAGCGAGGAGCTTGGGGAGGTCCTGCTCTTCGTTGAAGGCGGGGAGGACGATGGCGATGTCGTTGATGGGGTTCATGGAATTGCGGATTGCGGATTTGGGATTGCGGATTGGAAAGAGGGTGCTGGCGAGAGGGACTGGGCGTGGGGGAGCATGGGGCCGAGGTGCCAGTGTTTTTGGAGGGTGGTGAGGGTGTGGCGGACGAGGGCGATTTTGCGGGCGGAGGGGATGCGCATGGCGGGGAAGAAGGCCATGGCGGGGACGTCGGTGGCGTCGAGGAAGTCGGTGGGGTGGAGGAGGAGGGAGGGGGCGGTGCCGGTGAGGCGGCAGAGGGTGATGGCGATGCGCCAGTAGAGGCGGGCGAGGGGTTCGGAGACGGTGGAGAGGAAGAGCAGGTAGCTGAGGTGGATGGGGGTGCGGAAGATGGGGGTGGTGGTGACGGGGACTTCGACAAGGCCGGGCTGGATCTCGTAGGGATGCAGGGAGGAGAGGCTGTCGGAGAGGGAGCCGTAGAGTTTGGAGCGTTTGGCTTTTTCCTCTGGGGGAAGCTTGGAGGTGAGGAAGAACCAAGCGCGGGCGAGGGGGCCGATGAGGGTGGGGAAGAGGGAGGCGTCGTAGGTGTAGCCGCGCTCGACGAGGAGGTCGCGGACAGCGGGGGAGGTGCTGAAGCCGGGGCCGCGGAAACCTCGGGGGCGCTGGCCGGTGGCGGTGAGGATGGCGGCTTCGGTTTGCTCGAAGTCGGCGCGGAGTTCGGCGTCGGAGTAGAGGTGGAGCCAGGGTTCGTGGAGAAAGGAGTGGTTGGCGATTTCGTGTCCGGCGTCGGCGATGCTGCGCAGGGCGGAGTGGTTTTTTTCGAGGGAGGCGTCTTTGCCGACGACGAAGAAGGTGATGGGGAGATTCAGCTCGGAGAGGAGGCTGAGGATGCGTGGGGTGACGAGGTCGAGGTAGGAGGGGAAGTCCTGCCAGCCGTCGATGCCCTGGGTCTTGAGGTAGGCCCATTGGTTATCGAGATCGAGGGAGACGCTGGCGGGGGACATTTTTGATTGCGGATTGCGGATTGCGGATTGCGGATTGCGGACGAGGACGAGGACGAGGACAAGGACGAGGACGAGGACGAGGACAAGGACGAGGACGAGGACGAGGACGAGGACGAGGACGAGGACGAGGACGAGATTTAGGCGGAGAGGCGGGCGGGTTCGGGTTGGGGGAGGAGGATTTGGGTGATGCGCTGGGCGGCGGTGCCGTCGCCAAAGACTTTGGTGACGCGGCGGGCGTGTTCGAACCAGTCGGTGTCGGCGATGGCTTCTTCGAGGAGGGGGGCGAGGTCGTCGGCGCGTTCGCCGACGAGACGTGCGACACCGGCTTGGACGCCTTCGGGGCGTTCGGTGTTTTCGCGGAGGACGAGGATGGGTTTGCCGAGTGAGGCGGCTTCTTCCTGGATGCCGCCGGAGTCGGAGACGAGGAGCCAGGCGTCCGACAGGAGGTGGACGAAGTCGGCGTAACCCATGGGGGCGGTGAGGATGACCTGGTCGCAGCCCATGAGTTCCTGGACGGCGGCTTCTTTGACGGCGGGGTTGGGATGGACGGGGAAGACGACGCAGAGGTCGGGGTGGGCCTGGGTGAAGGCGCGCAGGGTGCGCAGGTGGGTGCGCATGGTGTCGCCGAAGTTTTCGCGGCGATGGGTGGTGAGAAGGATCATTTTGCGACCACGGACCTGGTCGCGGAGAGAGTGGATTTCGGGTCCGGGTTGGGTGGTGGCGAGGGTTTGGAAGAGAGCGTCGACGACGGTGTTACCGGTGACGTGGATAGTTTGATCCGAGACTTTTTCGAGGATGAGGGTGCAGCGGTTGTGCTGGGTGGCTGCGAAGTGGAGGGAGGCGATTTGGGAGATGAGGCGGCGATTCATTTCCTCCGGGAAGGGGCTCAAGGGGTTGCCCGAGCGGAGGCCGGCTTCGACATGGCCGACGGGGATTTTGCGGTTGAAGGCGGCCATGGCGCCGGCGAGGGCGGTGGCGGTATCGCCCTGGACGATGACGTAGTCGGGTTTTTCCTGTTCGAGGATGGGGTCGAGGCGCTCGATGATTTTGGCGCCGAGGGTGTTGAGGGATTGGCCGGGGGACATGGCGGCCAGATCGTGGTCGGGCTGGATGTTGAAGAGCTGGAAGAGGGGGGTGAGGAGGTCGGCGTGCTGGCCGGAGTTGACGACGATGGGGTGGCCGCCCTGGCGTCGGACCTCATGGATGAGGGGGGCCATTTTGATCATTTCGGGCCGGGTTCCGAAGCAGAAGAGGACGCGAGAGGCGGTGGCAGTGGACGGAAATTGAATAACCATAACCACAATAAATCACCAAGAGCTTGAGTAGGCAAGCAAAAGTGTGAAAATTATCGTTAGTGCGATTCAATTCTAAATTAAGCGGCGATTATGGAGGTGAGGGGAGGTGGGAATGGGGTTTTGAGCGGGGGCTTTTGAGGGAGCCTCGAGGGGTTCGGATGGGTGATGGAGGTAGCATTCTGGCGAATGCTCCTACGCTGGGCTATTTTGGAGGCAACGCGATTTGGAGGCGGAGGTGGCGGTGGAGGATGGTGGCGGTGACGATGAAGAGAATGGGGGTGATGGCGGCGAAGTAGCGGGGGAGGCCCGAGGCGAGGGAGGTGCCGCCGAGGTAGAAGGCGGCGAAGGCGGTGAGGATCCAGATTTCGGGCGGAGTGGAGCGCCAGAAGCGGAGGGCGATGAAGGCGGCGAGGAGGGTGGCGAGAATGAGGGGGAGGTGGAGGAAGATGAGGGGGAGGGGGCGGAGTTCTTCGGGTTGGAAGGAGCGGGGGAAGCCGAAGGCGAGGCGGGAGAGGTTGCAGAGCCAGTTGTAGGCGAAGCTGGAAGGGGTGAATTGGGCCTTGGCTTGAGCTTTGAATGCGGCTTCGCGCTCTGTGACGGGGAGTTTGAGGGTGCGTTCGAAGAAGGCCCGGTGATTGGGGGCTAGGTGGGGATCGTTTTGGGCGTCTTCGTAGCTGAACCAGTGGCCGTTTTCTCCGGGGTGATGGCTGGTCATCCAGTAGAGGAGTTCACCGCTGTTGGTGGACCAGCAGGGGAAGGTGCCGGTGACTTTCCAGGTGTGGTGGAGGTAGGGGGCGCAGATGATTAAGGCACCGGTGAGGATGAGCAGGGTGCGTTGGAGGGCGGGGCGCCAGGCTTTGAGAATGGGCCAAGCGATGAGGATGAGGACGCCGGTGGCGACGATGACGTGGCCGAAGAAGACGCGGGTGAGGGTGAGCCAGCCGAGGAAGGCGGTTGCGGCGGTGAGCCAGCGCCAGGGAATGGATGGAGAGCGGAGGGTTTGGCAGAAAGACCAGATGAAACCGGAGAGGCAGAAGAGGGCGAGGGGTTCGGTCATGAGCGCGAAGCTCATCCAGAGGATAGCGGGATGGAGACCGGTCCAGAGGGCGCCGAGGGTGGCCCAGATGGGGTTGGTGTAGTGGCGGAGGGTGAGGAAGACGAAGGCGGCGGCGCCGGTCATGAAGAAGGCATTGAGGAGGCGGGCGAGGAAGAGGGGTGCCGCGGAAGTTGCTGACTGTTGATTGAAACGAAAGCCCGACGCTTTGACAAAGGGAGCTAGAACCAAGGGGTAGCCGGGGCCGTTGACGAAGTCGTGGGGATCGAAGGTGGGGACGGGGGTGCCGAGGTGGTTGAGGGCGCATTCGACGTAGCGGCCTTCGTCCCAGATGAGTTGGTCGTCGTGGCGGAGGACGACGGAGATGGTGTTGGCGAGGAAGACGAGGAGGAGCGCTGAGAGGGTTGCTCTGGGGTGGGCGAACGAAGCGGAGAGACGGGAGAAGAGAGTGGGCTCGGCCATGGAGGAACTGAAGGCTCAGTTCGGGGATTTGGCGAGGGGGAATTGTTGAATTGCGGGTTGCGGATTGAGTGATGATGACGAGAGGGTGGACGGGGCTACGGTTAAGGGGCGTTTGCTTTCGCTGGGCTTCGGTTCCCTTCGGTTCCCTTCGGTCGGTTCGCGGAGCGGTGACGTGCACTTTGGGGAGTGGCGGCGGGGCCGCGTTTTGGGCGCCAGCAGGCTGGCTGAGGGAAAGCGGCAGCGGGCTGCCGCAGTCCAAGGGGGTTTTAGCGAAGGGAGTCGTTCACCTGCGGAGGGCTGCAGCAGTCCAGGGACTATTTTTGGGCGCGGTAGAGGGCGCCGTTCCAGTCGAGGACTAGGAGTTCGCCGTTTTTGTCGGGGCAGAAGGAGGTGGGTTTGACGAGGACGGTGGGTTTCTTTTTGGGGCCGGTGGGTTCGCCTTGGGGGCTGGTGTAGAGGAGGGTGTCGCTGGTGACTTTGCCGGTGTCGTCGGTGCGGAGGGCCCAGATTTTGCCGATGATGAAGTCGCCATAGATGTAGGCGCCGGCGTGGTCTGGGAGGGTTTTGCCCTGGTAGATGTAGCCGCCGGTGATGCTGAGTCCGGTGGCGTGGTCGTATTGATGGATGGGGTCGATGAACTGAGCACCTTCGGGGTCTTTTTCGTTGCGGAGGACGAAGGTGCCTTTGCCTTCGCGATAGCTCCAGCCGTAGTTGCCACCTTTAGTGATCCAGTTGATTTCCTCATAGAGATCCTGGCCGACGTCGGCGCACCAGAGGTTGCCTTTGGCGTCGAAGGTGAGGCCCCAGGGGTTGCGGATGCCCAAGGCGTAGATTTGAGGGAGGGCGTTTTTGCCGTCGGCGAAAGGGTTGTCGGCGGGGATGGAGTAGCGACCGGCCCAGTCGGTTTTATTGACATCGATGCGGAGGATTTTGCCGTTGAGGGTGGCATTGGTTTCGGAGAGGCGGAGTTCGCCATTGCGCTTCGACATGTCGCCGACGCCGATGTAGAGGAAGCCGTCGGGGCCGAAGACGATGTTGCCGCCGTGGTGGTTCCAGTTCACGAGGGGGATTTCGATGAGGACGCGTTCGGAGGCGGGGTCGGCCTTGTTGGGATCGGACTTGGAGACTTGCATCTCGGTGACGAGGAGGCGCTTGGGCTGCTGCTGGGTGTAGCAGAGGTAGAATTTGCCGTTTGACTTGTAGTCGGGGTGGAAGGCGAGGCCGTTGAGGCCTTCTTCGAATTTGCCATCGGGGGCTTCCATGGAGCGGGTGCTGAGGTCGAGGAAGACGGGGGCGGACTTGGCGGATTCGTCATCGGGGAGGATGAGGATTTGGCCGCGCTGGAGGGCGAGGAATTGGCGGCCGGAACCGTCGTTGGGGATTTGGACGGTGATGGGGAAGGGGGTTTCCAGTTCCGGGTAGAGGCGCTGGAGCTGGATGAGATCGGCAGCGGGCGCGAGGGTGGCGGCGGCGAGGAGGGTGAGAAGGAGGGAGCGGAACATGGCGTGGAAGGGAGGATGACGGAAAGTGGCGAGGGAGTAAACGATGAAATGCGCCGGGACTTGCGGCGCTCGTTGACCTGAGGCGGGAAGGCTTTATGCTGCGATCCTTCCAATTCCCATGAGCCAAGACAAATCCGCCATCAGTCCCCGTCGCGAAGAAGATTTTCCGGAGTGGTATCAGCAGGTCGTTCGTGCTGCTGACATGGCCGAGAACTCGGAGGTGCGGGGGTGCATGGTGATCAAGCCGTGGGGTTATGGGCTGTGGGAGAACATTCAGAAGCAACTGGATGTGAAGTTCAAGGAGACGGGGCATGTGAATGCGTATTTTCCGCTGCTGATTCCGCTGAGCTACCTGGAGAAAGAGGCGGAGCATGCGGAGGGTTTTGCGACGGAGTGCGCGGTGGTGACACACCATCGGTTGGTAGCGCAGAAGCAGCCGGATGGGACGACGAAGATGATTCCGACGGGGGAACTGGCGGAGCCGTTTGTGATCCGGCCGACTTCGGAGACGATCATTGGCGCGGCGTTTGCGCGCTGGGTGGAGAGTTATCGGGATTTGCCGTTGCTGATCAATCAGTGGGCGAATGTGATGCGCTGGGAGATGCGGCCGCGGTTGTTTTTGCGGACGGCGGAGTTCCTGTGGCAGGAGGGGCACACGGCGCATGAGACGGCGGAGGAGGCGATGGCTGAAACCAAGCTGATGCACAAGGTGTATGCGGATTTCCTGCGGGATCATCTGGCGATCCCGGTGATTCCGGGGGAGAAGACAGAGAACGAGCGGTTCCCGGGAGCGGTGAGCACGTTCACGGTGGAAGCGATGGTGCAGGATCGGAAGGCGATCCAGGCAGGGACGTCGCATTTCCTGGGGCAGAATTTTGCGAAGGCGTCGGGGATTCAGTTTTTGGGTCGCGACAATCAGCGGCAGCATGCGTGGACGACGAGCTGGGGGGTGAGCACGCGTTTGATTGGGACGATGATCATGGCGCATGCGGATGATGACGGGATGATCATGCCGCCGCGGATGGCGCCGACGCAGATTGTGATTTTGCCAGTGACACCGAAGCCTGATACGAGGCAGGAAGTGATCGATGCGTGTGAGGCGCTAGCGACGACGCTGCGGGCGCAGACCTACGCAGGTGAGCCGCTGCGGGTGCATGTGGACAAGCGTGATTTGCAGGGGGGGACGAAGAATTGGGAGTGGATCAAGAAGGGGGTGCCGCTGCGGGTGGAGATGGGGCCGCGCGACATCACGAGTCGGAGCGTGGCGGTGAGTCGTCGTGATGCTGGGGTGAAGGGGAAGGAGATTGTGGGGAAAGAGGACTTTTTGCGCAACGTGACGGAGCTGCTGCATGAGGTGCAGAGCACGCTGCTGGCGCGGGCGACGGCGCTGCGTGACGAGCACACGAAGAAGCTGGAGACGATGGAAGAGTTTGTGGCGTTCTTCACGCCGAAGAATGCGGACAAGCCGGAGGCGCATGGTGGCTTTGCGCTGATGCATTGGGCGGGGAGCAATGAGGATGAGGACCGGATCGCGAAGGACTACAAGGTGACGATTCGGTGCATTCCGCTGGGGGATGAGTATGCGGAGGAGGGGACCTGTTTTGTGACGGGGAAACCGAGTTCGCGGCGGGTGGTGTTTGCAAAGAGTTATTGAGGGGCTGAAGAGTCCGGTGGTGGGGCGACCGGCTCGGTAGCCTGCTGCTGTGATGGAGGCAAGCCAGCGGCTTGCTCCACGGGCTGCGATGGGTGCAAGCCAGCGGCTTGCACCACGGTTTAGAACGTGCCGGCGGCTTTGCGGCCGATCCAGAAGGTGGCTAGGAGGAGGATGAGGAGGGTGATCCAGGCGGGGTGGGACCAGAGGAGGACGCGCTGTTCGATGGGGGCGGGCTCGGGGAGTTTTTGGATGGCTTTGAGGATGGCTTCGGGGGTGAGGTCGCGGATGAGTTCGCCGCGGGTGAGTTGGGCGATCTCGGAGAGGATGTCGAGGCGGATGGGCTGGCCGCGTTTTTCTTTGGAGGTGCCCTGGACGGAGATGGTGGTGTCGAGGGATTCGCCGGCGTCGGCGCTGCTGAGGCGGATTTGGTGATCGCCGGGTTCGGTGGGGGTGAAGGAGGCGGAGAAGAGGCCCCAGGCTTCCTCGCCTGCGGAGGTGAGGCGGAGGGAGGTGGTTTTGCCGGAGGGAGCAGCGATCTGGGCGACCACGACGCCTTCACGGAGGGGTTCGCCGGTCATGGCGATGACGTTGGCGTTGAGGGTGATGCTGCCGCCGGTGCGAGGGCGGTCGGGGGCGTAGAAGAGGCGGATTTTTTCGCCGCGGGCCATGTTGCGTTGATAGGCCATCCAGCGGACAACTTGGCCCCAGAAGCGATAGTGGTATTTGTCTTCGACACCGCGACGCCAGCGCCAGGCGCCGTCGGCTCCCATGAAGAGGATTTTGCCGGAGCCAAAGGTTTTGGTGACGATGAGGGGGATACGACCGAAGCGATTGGATTCGGTGCCATGGGTGGCGAGGACTTCGCTGCCGGCCTTGGCGCGGAGGGCGGGGCCATACCACTGGAAGCCGGGGAGGGTGGACCAGACGCGGGCGGAGGCTTCCTCGGTGTCTTCGAGTTTGGTGAGCAGGCTGCTGGTTCCGGCTTCGGTGAGGACGAAGCGGCCGGGGGATTCGGAGCCGAAACCGCGGGGTTGGGCGTCGTCCCAGACGACGGGGAGAAGTTCGTTGAGCGGGGTTTGCCAGAGGGTGGATTGGGAACCGCGCAGGCCGGGGAGGAAGACGAGGCCGGTGGCTTGGTCACGGACGAGTTTGTGGAGGGTGGCGGCTTGCTCGGGGGTGAGTTGATCGGGGGCGATGCCGACGTCGCCGAGGAAGACGACGTCGTAGGGGGTGAGGTCGTCTTCTTTGGGGAAGGTGGCGAGGTAACCGCGGCCGTTGCCGGTTTTGCCGAGGTCGGGATGGAAGAGGAGGGTGTTGACTTCGACACCGGGGTCGCGTTCGAGGGCATTGCGGAGGTAGCGGTATTCCCAGCGGGGGAAGCTTTCGACGATGAGGACGCGGAGCTGTTCTTTGCGGATGTCGAGTGGGGCTTCGAGTTCGTTGTTGTCGAGGTTTTTTTCGCCTCCGGTGGCTGGGATTTTGAGTTTGAGACGAACGGGGCCGGGGTCCTTGGGTCGCCAAACGAGGGCGTCCTGAGTGCGGGACATGGCGGGCAGATTGATCTCCTGGGTGATGACCTCGCCAGTGGTGGAGACGGTCATTTCGACGAGGACGGTTTCGTCGCGAGGGAGGGCGCTTTCGAGGGTGAAGGGGATGCGGAGGGGTTTGCCGGCGATGGCGAAGGCGGGGACGTCGAAGCCGGAGAGTTCGACATCGGGCTGGCGGGTCTCGGAGCCGACGGGCACGGTCAGGACCGGGATGTTCCGCATGCGCAGGCGGGTGGCGGCGCTGGCGGGGGGCGGGCCGGTGTTGCGGTCGCCATCGGAGAGGAGAACGACGGCGGCGAGTTGGGGTTGGTTTTCGGCGACGGCGGCGAGAGCGGCGTTGAGATCGGTGGCTTCAGTGGGAGGATCTTCAGTGGAGGAGAAGGGGAGTTTGAGGAGGTCGAAGCGGTCTTTGAGGGGAGCCCAGACGGTGTCGTCGAGCAGTGGGGTGATGGCTTCGGCGCGGGAGCGGGTTTGTTTGGTGGTGGGGTCTTCGACGTCGCGGGTTTCCATGGAGCGTGAGACGTCGTGGAGGAGAGCGAGGACGGGTTTGGAGTCGGGTTTGAAGATGCGGCGCCACTCGGGCTGGAGGAGCGTGATGGCGAGCGCGAGCGCGATGAGGACGCGGAGGGATTCGAGGGCGACAGTGAGGCGCTGCCAGCCGGAGCGTTTGCAGGCGAGGAGAGCGAGGGCGAGAATGACGAGGACGAATCCGGCGCCGACCGTGAGGGACCACGGTTCGGCGTTGAAGACGAGGGATTCGGAGGTGGGGGTCATTTAGGAGAAGGCCAGATTGTCATGGTCTGAGGTGTAGGAAGGCGAGCTTTGGAAAGCGGGTGAAGTCTTTGTCGAAGGAGACGATTCGACTGTTGGTTTGCATCGCGAGTGCCGCGAGGTAGGCATCGGTCCAAAGGTGATGAGGGATGGAGGCGGGTGACGAGAGTTTGTGGAACGTGAGATCGAGATTCGCAGGTTCGGAAAGGGAAACGATTTCGGGGAGGCGCAGGAAGGCGAGATAGGTTTGCCAAGCTTCGGCGTGGGTGAGCTTTCGCGAAAGCACGCGAGGGGAGGAACTGAGGCGAAGGAACCCGAGCATCGTGATTCGACAGAAGGCCCGTTTGGGGGTCGAGGGATCGTTCCAGTATGCGGCGGCGGCAGCGTGCAGGCTATGGTTTTCATCGACCAAAGCCAACCAGACGTTGATGTCGGGAAGATCAGTGTCCATGAAGCTCTTGGAACTTGGCAATCTCCTGGTTTTCGAGAATGGCAGTGAGTTGAGCCTTACTTAAAGCTGGTGTTTTGCGGGTGCCGCGTTTGCGGGGAATAGCGATTGGAATCGGGCTGGCCGTTTCTTTTGGTGGTGCTGTAAATACGGGCAAGGGGCTGTGTAGGCCGGATTCGATGAATTGGGCAAGGAGATCTTTGAGTTTGACGCCTTTTTGAACAGCAAGCGTTTTGACCTCGCGGAAGAGATCATCTGGAATATCAAGAGTCGTTCTCATTTGGCATTTTCGCATCAAAACGCTTTGATGCAAAGACTTGCGAGAGTTTAGGCCATTGCGGCGTGGGATGATGCGGGAGCTGGGCGTTTAGCGGAGGGGAGGCAGAGGAGGGCTTCGAGGAGGAGGGCTGTGGCCATGAGAAGGAGGAAGGTGCGCCAGATTTCGGAGGCGAGGGAGCGGCTATCGTCGATGGTGTCTTCGATGTAGCGGGTGTCGAGGCCGGCGAAGAGTTCTTCGACGGCGGCGCGGGAGAGGGTGGCGGTTTGGTCTTCGAGGGTGGGGCGGTTGAGGGCGGTCCACTGGGCGGTTGGGCCGGGTTCGCCGAGGCGGAAGACGCCGGTGCGGAGGGCGCGTTCGGCGGCGGTCAGGCCGGGCTCGGCGTCGGCGTTGGCGGCGGTCCAGGCGGAGGGATCGGGGGCGAGGGCGGTGGATCCGGCATCGCGGGAGCGGGCGTTGCCGAGGGCGGTGGAGCCGGCTTCGAGGGCGCGGTGGAGGAGGGCGAACTGGACGACGCCATCGCGGGCGAGGCTGGAGGCGGCGGGGCCCGGGAGGGTGCCGAGGAACCAGACGTTGGGGGCGTTTTCCTGAGCGCTGCGCATCATGAGGGGGACATTTTCTGGGAGGCGGGCGAGGGTGACGCCGGTGCCTGCGATGGGGGTGTGTTTGAGGAGGGTGAGATCGCCGACGGGGAGGGCGGTGCCGGCTTGGGTGTTGGCGAGGAGATCGGAGTCGGTGCGCCACCATTCGGGGCGGGGGAGGGCGTTGGGAGAGGAGGTGACGGGGGTTTGCCAGGAGAGTCCGGCGAAGGGGGTGGTGTCGGGGGAATCGGGAGGGAGGAAGAGGAGGGCGCGGCCGGCGGTGGTGTGGGCGGTGAGCTGGCTGTGGAGGAGGTCGGTGGGTTTGGGGATGGTGGCGTGCCAGACGATGAGGGCGGTGTTTTCCCAGTCGATTTCGGCGGCGCGTTCGGGGGGGAGGACTTCGCTGGTGTACGTGCGGGAGGGGTCGAGGCGGGCGGTGAGGGCGGCTTTGAGGGGGCGGGCGACGTCTTCGTCGCTGGTGATGAGGACGCTGCGGAGGGGGGCGGGTTCGCCGAAGACGAAGGCGGCGCGGTTATCGGCGGGGTTGGTGTCAGCGGGGAGGTCGATTTGGCCCCAGCCGGTTTTGGCGGTTTGGTCGAGGGGGAGGGAGTGGCCTTGGAGGACGAGTTCTTTTTCTTTGAGATTGAGGTTGAGAGTGCTGGAGGTGCCGTTGAGGGTGATGCGGAGAGGGACATCAAGCGGAGAGGCGGGTGGGCCTTCGGGACGGGTGAGGCGGAGATCGAGGAGGAGTTCGGCATTGCCGCCGGAGGTGGCGCGGCGGGTGACGCGGTCGATGCGGAGGGCGAGGTTGTTCTGAGCGGGTTCGGGGTAGCTGAGGAGGTGGAAGCGGAGACCCTGGAGGGAGCTGAATGCGGCGCGGAGGGTTTCCCAGCGACCGCCGGCGGCGTCCCAGTCGTTTTGGCGGAGGTCGGAGAGGAGCCAGAGGTCGGTGCGGCCGGTTTGGTTGGTGGTGATGTGATCGAGAGCGGTTTGGAGAAGGGCGGGGACGTCGGTGCTGGTGGCGGTGCCGCCGAGGGAGGGGAGGGCGCGGAGGGCGGCGGCGTTTTCGAGGGATTGGGTGGTGAGGGTGGCGCTGTCGATGAGGACAAGGCGGGAGCGGGAGCCGTAGGCTTCGTCGATGGCATTGGCGAGGTTGGAGAGGCCGGTGGCGCGTTTGGAGAGGCCGGTGGCGAGGTTTTGCTGCTCCATGCTGGCGCTGCGGTCGATGAGGAGGAGGACGGTGTCAGGTGCGCCGCCGGTGAGGCCGAGGAGGCCGCCGGCGAGGGGGCGACCGGCCATGAGGATGAGGGCGGCGAGAGCGAGGACTCGGAGAGCTAGGATGAGGTACTGGCGGAGTTTGGAGAGGCCCTGGTTCATGCGCTGGGCGGCGCGGAGGAACATGGTGGCGGCCCAGCGGACGGCGCGGCGGCGATGCAGGTGGATCAGGTGGATGATGACCGGGAGGAGCGCGAGGGGGAGCGCGATGAGGAGGAGGGGTTGGAGGAAGCTCAAGTTCGGCCTCCTTTCTGAAGGCGTGAGAGGAGGAAGCGGGCGAGGATTTCTTCGGGGTTTTCTTGGAGGAGGATGCGGTGGTAGTCGATGGCGGTGTCGCGGACGAGGGTGTCGATGGCGGTGAGGTAGGCGCGGACGACTTCGCGGTAGCGGGTGGCGACGAGGGAGGGGTCGATGAGCATGGGTTCGGCGCCTTCGAGGTCGAGGAAGCGGGCGGGGCGGTCGAAGTTGAAGTCGATTTCTTCCGGGGCGAGGAGGTGGAAGAGGGCGACGTCATGGCGGCGGAAGCGGAGGTGCTGGATGGCGCTTTTCAATTCGTCGGGTTCGACGAAGAAGTCGGAGATGACGATGACGAGGGCGCGTTGGCGGATTTCTTCGGCGGCGGTGTGGAGGGATTCGATGAGGGTGGTGCCGCCTTTGGGTTGGAGAGCGGTGAGTTGGTCGATGACGAGGTTGAGGTGGGTGGCGCCGCGTTTGGAGGGGATTTTTTGGCGGTGGTCGGCACCGATGCCCCAGAGGCCGACGGCGTCGCCCTGGTGGGCGGCGAGGTAGGCAAGGGAGGCGCCGAGCTGGCGGGCGAGGTCCATGCGGGTGCGCTTGCCGGGGGCGGGATCGGGGTAGTCCATGGAGCCTGAGGCATCGACGATGAGGCAGAGGCGGAGGTTGGTGTCGGCCTCGAATTCTTTGATGTAGAATCGATCAGAGCGGCCCCAGGTGCGCCAGTCGAGGCGGCGGGTGTCGTCGCCGGGGACGTATTTGCGGTATTGGGCGAATTCGAGTGAGGAGCCTTTGACGGGGGAGCGGTGGCGACCGGAGACACTGCCGAGCATGGCCTGGCGCGCGTTCAGGGGGAGCGCGAGGAGGCGGGCTAGGGCGGTGGGGTCTAGGAGGGGCATCAATGCTATTTTGGGACTGGATGAACGGGTTTTAGAGTTCTTTGGCGAGGTCGGTGAGGAGGCGGTCGGTGACGTTGAGGCTGGTGATGCCTTCGGATTCGGCGGTGAAGGTGGTCATGACGCGGTGGCGGAGGACGGGGCCGGCGACGGCGGTGATGTCCTCCCGGCGGACGACGTAGGAGCCGAGGAGAGCGGCGCGGGCTTTGGCTCCGAGGATGAGGTATTGCACGGCGCGGGGGCCGGCGCCCCAGCCGACGAGGGGCTTGAGCCATTCGGGGGCGTCGGAGGTGCGGGGGCGGGTGCGGCGGACGAGATCGACGGCGAGGGCGTAGAGGTGCTCGGGGACGGGGACGCGGCGGACTAGGTCCTGGAAGGCGAGGACGCGGGGGCCGTCGAGGATGTGGGAGAGTTCGGGGAGGCGGGTGCCGGTGGTGGATTTGGCGATGGCGATTTCTTCATCGCGGGAAGGGTAATCGACGCCGATCATGAACATGAAGCGGTCAAGTTGGGCTTCGGGGAGGGGGTAGGTGCCTTCTTGTTCGATGGGGTTTTGGGTGGCGAGAACGAAGAAGGGGGAGTCGAGGGTGTAGGTGCGGCCGGCGACGGTGACTTTGTGCTCTTGCATGGCTTCGAGCATGGCGGCCTGGGTTTTGGCGGGGGCGCGGTTGATTTCGTCGGCGAGGACGATGTTGGCGAATACGGGGCCTTTGGCGAATTCGAAGGCGCGTTTGCCGCCGGGGAGTTCCTGCAAGATGTCGGTGCCAGTGATGTCCATGGGCATCAGGTCGGGGGTGAACTGGATGCGGGAGAAGGCGAGGGACATGGTCTCGGCGAGTTTGCTGATGAGCAAGGTTTTGGCGAGGCCGGGGACGCCCATGAGGAGGGCGTGGCCGCGGGCGAAGAGGCATATGCAGAGCTGCTCGATGACGTGATTTTGGCCGACGATGACCCGGCTGAGTTCGGTGGTGAGGCGGGCGTAGGTGGCGCGGAGTTCGTCGATGGCGGCGACGTCGTCTGCGGGGAGGGGTGTGCCAGAGGAGGCGGAGGATGCGTCAGACATGAGGAGGATTTTTTAGGGCCGAGGTGATGACACCAGAGGCGAGGGTAGGGTGCAAGAGAAAAGGGGATGTGGCAACTTGCCTGAGAGTGAAGAATCGAGAATGAAGCTGGAAATGCGCCGGGGACTCGTTATTTGTGGTGGATGATGAGTTGGAAAGCTTCAATGGCCCGATTGAATCGTGGCATGGCCCTGGCGCTGGCGATCGCTGGGGTTGGGGTGTTGGGTATGGCGATGGGGCAGGAGAAGGAGGCGAAGGCGACGAAGTTGCCGCCGATTCCGGAGGATTTTTTGGGGGATGAGCACATTCGGGAAGAGTTCGGGATCAATGAGTGGACGACGCCATCGATTGGGAAGATTTTTGACATCATGGGCGGGCTGGGGACGCTGTCGTTTGATGAGTTGAAGCGGAAGGTGCCGGACAAGCCGCCGGGGGATCGGGTGGCTGTGTCACTGGGACTGGGGGCATTGATTGCGGATGGGTTCCTGGTGGTGCAGTGCGAGAAGGTGGAGGCGATGGAGGATGTGGGGCGAGCGATGATCAAGTATGCGAAGGCGCTGGGGGCGGGTTCGCGGATGAACCGGCACACGCAGAGTTTGCTTGAGAACAGTGTGCAGGGTGACTGGGCGAGTTTGCGAATGGAGCTGGCGAAGACGCAGGCGGATGTGGAGGGGGAGATGCTGCAGTTGCGGGATGTGGAGATCGCGCATTTGATCAGTTTGGGGGGATGGTTGCGGGGGTTTGAGATATCGACGGATGCGGTGAAGGCGTCGTATACCGAGGAGAAGAGCCGGCAACTGGGACGGCGAGATATTGTGGAGTATTACGCGGCGAGTTTGGAGAATGTGAATCCGGATTTGGTGGAGAAAGAGCCGTTGAAGAGTTTGCGGGAGGGCTTGGTGGAATTGCTGCCGCTGGTGGATGTGCCCGAGGGCAAGGCGCTGACGGTTGAGGAGGTGGCGCAACTGAACAAGGTGGCGAAGAAGATGGCGTCTAAGCTTTGAGGTTTTTTTTGAAGAGGAAATGACATGGTGGAACTTACGGTAGAACAAAAACAGAAGGTCAGCGAGTGGGCTGAGGCGGGAGCGACTTTGAATGAGCTACAGTCTCGTTTGAAGACGGAGTTTGGGTTGACGATGACCTACATGGAGGCGCGGCTTTTGGCGATGGAGTTGGAGGTGAGGTTGAAGGACAAGACGGTGAAGGCGGCTCCGGTGGCGGAGGCTGCGGCGGTGGCTCCAGTGACGGCGGAGGAGGAGATGGATGAGGCTTTTGACGGGCCTGCACCCGAGAGTTTTCCGCTAGCGGAAGATGAGGAGGAGGTGCCGGGGGTGGCGACGTTTGCGATGGCGAAGGATGAACTGGTGGTGCCTGGGGCGCTGGTGAGCGGGACGGTAACGTTCAGCGATGGGATGGAGGCGAAGTGGTTTTTGGATCAGACGGGTCGGCTGAGTTTGAAGGCGGGGCATACGGGGTATCAACCGCCGCAGGTGGATGTGCCGAAGTTTCAGCAGGAGTTGGAGAAGATCCTGGTGAAGATGGGGATGTATTAGAGCAGTTTAAGAAAACCTGTAACCGCTCCTTTGGGGCGGCGGAGGCGGAGTTGAGCCCTTGTCAGCTTGGGACGTATGCCTTGATATGCCCCGGCGCCGGCAACGGCCCACCTCCACCTACGGCGCTCCCAAATCATCGGCTACATCTTTTCTTAAAATGCTCTGAGTCGAACTAGAGGCGGCGTTGGTCGAGCATTTCGAGGGCGGTGATGCGCCAGGAGCCATTGATGGGGCTGACGGTGATGCGGCCGAGGTTGACGTTGGTGCGAGTGTGGGAGTGGCCCCAGTGGCCGACGGTACCGAGCGCGCTCCAGGAAGTTTTGGCGGTGAAGGAGCCGTCTTCTTTGCCGGGGGAAACTTCTTCGACTTCCGATGAGAATTCGGCGACGTGGACACGAGCGGCTTCGGATTCATCGAGGGAGAGGGCGGAGATGATATCGAGGTAGAGTTGCTTGAGCAGGGGGCCATCGGCGCTGCGGGCGAGGATGTCGTAGATGGTGCTTTCCTGGCGGTTGTCGAAGGCGCGGTAGATGTTGCGGAGGAGTGGCGAGACGATGGCATCTGCCTGGGTGGCGGTGGTAATGCCAGTGGATTGGGTGGAGCCGGGAGCGGGGAATTTGATGATGATCAGGGGATAGGTGAGGAGGGCGCCAAGGATCCAGACGCAAAGGAAGGGGAGTGCGCCGGTGGGGAGCCAGCGGCCGGGTTTGCGAAGGAAGATGAGGTAAAGGAGGCCAAAGGTGCACCAGAGGATGGCACCGAGGCGGATGGGGATGGTGGGTTGTTCTGGGACGAGGGGGACGGCGACGAGAGGAGGCGGGGCGGGGAGGCGGCCCGAGTTTTCCCAGCGGAGATGGGGGGCAAAGGTGGCGAGGTTTTGGGTTTCTGAGACGGAACCGAAGAAGAGGGTGACGGGGAGGGTCTTTACGTGATCGATGAAGCCCTGCCAGGTGACGGAGAGTTTTTGAGGGTGAGGGGCGACGGGGATTTCCCACATGAATCCGAGCATGGTTTCGGCGACGGAGATGGAGTCGGAGGGGTTGATCGGGAGGGTGCGGCCGGGTTCACCGCGGACGAGTTGGGTGAGGGTGAGATTAGGGAGGACTGAGAGGCCTTCGGCGCGGGCGGAGCACCAGGTAGCGGCGAGGGCGGAGGCTTTGGTGGTGATGATTTTGGCGGCGGAGGCGGGGAGGACTTCGCCGGAGAGGTCAGGGATGGCGAGCCATTCGAGGGCGGTGGTGAGGTCGAGGAGGCATTCGAAGCGGGCTTGGTTGGGCTCGATGTAGAAGTAGCCCTGGGCGATGCGTTTGACCGGGGGAGGGGGCGGAGCGGGCGCGGGTTCGGGCTGCTGGGAGAGCAGGGACCAGGGGAGGAGCGCGCTGACGAGCAGGAGGGTGATGAGTCGGGCGGTAGGGAGACGGGTCACGAGGCGCATAGTGGCACGGAGGCGGGAGCATGCAACTGTGTCTGGGACTTGCTTCGGCGGTGAAGTGTCCGACATTGCGAGTCCATGCCTACTCCTGATACTGCCACTTTGTTGATTCATTGTCCCGACCAGCCCGGGCTGGTACATGATGTGACAGGATTCATTTCATCGCATCAGGGGAACATTTTGGATTTGCAGCAGCACATTGATCCGATTGAGAATGCGTTTTTCATGCGGGTGGAGTGGAGTTTGGAGAATTTCACCTTGGAACAGGGGGAGATTGAGGATCGGTTATCGCCGATGGCGCGGCGGCATCAGATGCAGTGCGAATTGTATTTTTCGACGAAGAAGCGGCGGGTGGCGTTGTTTGTGACGAAGGAGAATCATTGTCTGTATGATTTACTGGCGAGGCATGAGGCGGGGGAGTTGCCGGTGGAGATTCCGGTGGTGGTGTCGAATCACGAGACATTGAGGCCGGCAGCGGAGCGGTTTGGAATTCCGTTTCGGGTGTTTCCGATCACGCCTGAGACAAAGGCGGTGCAGGAGGCGGCGCAGTTGGAACTGCTGCGGGAGGAGCGGGTGGATACGGTGGTGCTGGCGAGATACATGCAGATCATCAGCCCGGCGATGATCGAGGCGTTTCCGAATCGGATTTTGAACATTCACCACAGTTTCCTGCCGGCGTTTGTGGGGGCGAAGCCGTATCACCAGGCGTTTGAGCGGGGGGTGAAGTTGATCGGGGCGACGAGTCATTATGTGACGGCGGAGTTGGACCAGGGGCCGATCATTTATCAGGATGTGATCCGGGTGTCTCACGAGGAGACGGTGGGGGATCTGGTGAGGTTGGGGCGTGACTTGGAGAAGACGGTGCTGGCGAAGGCGCTGTGGCAGCATGTGCGCAATCAGGTGCTGGTGTACCGGAACAAGACGGTGGTGTTTTCTTGAGGTGGGACAGAACCCAAAATGAGTGCGAGCGTGGCCAATGACTGGAAGCCTGAAGCGGTCGCGGGGTTGACGGTGCCTGAGGCGGGTGCGCTGCCGAAGTCGCTGCTGTATGCGACGAGTTCGGGGTTGGGGGGGACGGGGCTGAATACGACGTCGTTGGAGGGCGTGATGGCGTCAGTGGAGAACGGGTTTTTGAAGCGGGTGATGCATTTTGAGAACGATCAGAAGCGGGTGCCGGCGAAGTACTTGAAGTCGTTGAACTGGCATCCGGTGAGGGCGTTGTCCTATTTAGAGAGTCAGCGTTATTATGCGGCGAAGAAGCGGTATGTGAGTTGGAAGGCGGGGCAGGAATTGGAGCGGGGCGGGTATGACTGTTTTCACGGGTGGTCGGGGGATTGTTTCCGGGCGTTGATTGAGGCGAGGAAGCGGGATGTGCCGAGTTTGATGGACATTCCGACGTGGCATCGGAATAAGGGGAAGACGAAGTCGGGTGAGACGCGGTCGGAGCGGGAGATGCGGTTGGGGAAGAAGCGGTCGTGGCTGGAGCGGCTGGAGATCAGTCGATTGGAGATGCTGGCGGAGTATGATTTGGCGGATTTGATTTTGGTGCCATCGAGGAAGTCGGCGGAGACGTTTTTGGCGGCGGGAGTGAGTGAGCAGAAGTTGCATTACGTGGCGCGCGGGGTGGATGTGGAGCGGTATAGGCCGGGGGTGGCGCCGGAGGTGTTTCGGGTGTGTTTTGTGGGGGCGCTGATTGAGCGGAAGGGCGTGCATTTGCTTTTGGAGGCGTGGCATAAGCTGGGATTGAAGGATGCGGAGTTGGTGCTTGTGGGGACGGTGCACGGGGAGATGAAGAAGCACCTGGAAAGTTGGGGGACGGAGACGGTGAAGGTGGTGGGGTTCACGCCGAATGTGCAGGAGGAGTTGAGGCGGTCGGCGGTGTTTGTGTTTCCGAGTGAGTGCGAGGGGTTTGCGAAATCGACGTTGGAGGCGGCGGCGTGCGGGTTGCCGTTGATCGCGACGGAGGAGTCGGGGGATGCGGTGGTGGATGGGGAGACGGGGCGGGTGATTCCGGCGAATGATGTGGAGGCGCTGGCGGCGGCTTTGGAGTGGGCGGCGGGGAATCGGGACGCGCTGGCGGAGATGGGGCGGCGGGGGCGGGAGCGGGTGGAGCGGTGTTTGACGTGGGATCACTATCGGCTGCGATTGTTGAATGGGTATGCGAAGGTGATGGGAGGGAGGTCGTGATGAGGCGGGCGAGGATTTTGGTTTTGCAGATGAAGCGGATTGGGGATTTGATCCTGACGGCACCGGCGATAGCGGATTTGAGGGGGGCTTTTCCGGAGGCGGAGATTGTGATGGTGGTGGCGGGCAACTGTGTGGATTTGGCGGAGTGTTTTCCAGGGGTGACGCAGGTGCTTCGCTATGACACGGGGAGGGTGAATGCGGCGCTGTGGGCGGCGGTGTCGGTGGGAGGGTGGGATGTGTGTTTGGACTTTACGGGGACGGATCGGGCGGCGTTGCTGACGCAGTTGAGCGGGGCGAAGGAGCGGGTGGGGTATCGCAAATTTTGCGGGAAGAGTTTGCGGGCGCGGGCTTACACGCGGTTGTGCGAGGCGTCGGTGAGGGAGTTGCACACGGTGGCATTTCATCGGGCGCTGGTGGCGGAGGTGGGTGCGAAGAAGGGGGGAGAT
This sequence comes from Verrucomicrobiaceae bacterium, assembly GCA_027487315.1. Lineage (GTDB taxonomy): Bacteria > Verrucomicrobiota > Verrucomicrobiia > Verrucomicrobiales > Verrucomicrobiaceae > JAGRPD01. Next base: position 43,052 of record JAIYDW010000076.1, read on the forward strand.
GAGGAGGGTGCGGTGTTTGGGTTTAAGGCGGGGACGCGGGAACGGATGGCGGAGGTGATGCGGGAGCACGGGGTGAGGGAGCGGTATGCGATTGTGCATCCAGGGACGGCGAGGCGGGAGAAGTTTTGGATGGCGGAGCGGTGGGTGGAGGTGGTGCGTTATTTGAAGGGAGCGGGGTGTCAGGTGGTGATGACGGGGACGGGGGTGGGGCTGGAGGCGGAGGATGTGGCGATGATTCGAGCGGAGGAGGGGGTGGTGGATTTGACGGGGAAGTTGGAGTTGTCGGAGTTGGCGGCGTTGATGCAGGGAGCGAGGGTGGCGATTGGGGTGGACAGCATGGCGATGCATTTGGCGGCGATGTGGAAGGTGCCGCAGGTGGTGCTGTTTGGGCCGACGAATCCGTTTCACTGGAGGCCTTTGCATGAGAAGGCGGTGGTTTTGGTGGGGGGGGGTGAGGGGAATGTGACGGCATTTGAGCCGCGGATGAAGGGTGGGGAGATGGGGCAGATCACGGTGAAGTCGGTTGAGAGCGCGGTGAGTGCGTTGTTGGACGGTTGAATGCAAAAATGCATACAAAGCCTTGTGTCCGGGCGGCGTATCATTGAAAGTCGGGTTTCCTGCTGTTGCCGTTCGCATGACCGCTTATTTCATTCGCCGTTTGCTATTCATTCCTCCGACATTGATCGGGATGACGTTGGCGGTGTTTTTCATCATTCGTTTCACGCCGGGCGGGCCGATGGAGCAGGCGTTGTTGGAGGCGCGGATGAAGGCGGACGGGCAGAAGGGAGGGGCGGCTAAACAACAGGCGTCTGGAGGATTGACGCCGGGGCAATTGCTGAAACTTCAGGAGCAGTATGGGCATGACAAGCCGTTCTTGGAGGCGTATGCGGCTTGGCTGGGATTGATGCCGAAGGAGACGAATCGGTCGAGGGCGGATTTTGCGGAGGCGAGTGAGGAAGTGGAGGTGCGACTGCCGGGGACGGCGCAGTTGGTGAAGGTGAGGCGGAATGACAAGAATGGGGCGGAATTGGTGCCGTTGGAGGGTGTGGATTTGTCCTCCTGGAGGGGGCGGATCATTACGCCGGAGGAACAGAAGAAGGCTTGGGAGCAGTCGAATCCGGGGCAGGTTCTTGAGAAGGAGCAGCCTTATGTGGCGATGATTTATCAGCCGAAGTTTGCAGGGGTGTTGCAGGGGGATTTGGGGGAATCGACGCGCTATTCGGAGCCGGTTTGGACGATGATGAAGCGGCGGTTCCCGATCTCGTTGTTTTATGGACTGACGTCTTTGATCATCACTTACCTGGTGTGTGTGCCGTTGGGAGTGGTGAAGGCGATCAAGCATCGGACGCTGCTGGATACTTGGACATCGGTGGCGATCTTTTTTGGGTATGCGATACCGGGGTTTGTGTTGGGGGTGTTTTTGATGGTGTTTTTGGCGGCGCGGCTGCGGTGGTTTCCGTTGGAGGGGTTTGTAAGTCCGGATTTTGCCGAGCTGGGTATGGGTGGGAAGGTGATGGATGTGTTGCACCACGCGGTGCTGCCTTTGACGTGTTATCTGGTGGGGAGTTTTGCGAGTTTGACGATGCTGGTGAAGAACAATTTGTTGGATCAACTGGCGAGTGATTATGTGCGGACGGCGGTGGCGAAGGGATTGCCTTTTCGGCAGGCGGTGACGCGGCATGCGCTGAGGAATTCGTTGATTCCGGTGGCGGCGACGGTGGGGCAGGCGTTGACGGTTTTGGTGGCGGGGAGCTTTCTGATTGAGCGCATTTTTGACATCGATGGATTTGGATTGATGGGGTTCAATGCGTTGCTGGAGAAGGACTATCCGATTGTGATGGCGACGGTGACGGTGGGCGGGTTGTTGTTGATGTTGGGGAACGTGCTTTCGGACATGATCACGGCGCGATTGGATCCGCGCATTCGCTTTCAATAGAGGAGATGAACCGGAAACTATCTATCATTGCGATGCTGGTTGGGGGGCTGTCCATATTGGGGCAGGTGGGAGGGTTGGAGTTGCCTTCGGTGAGTTGGTTCTTTTCGGTGGGAAATGGTTTTGGGTGGGTGAGTTCGATCTTGCTGGTGGTGGGGGGATTGGCGGGGCTGCTGTTCTTGCCGAAGGAGATTCGGTGGACGCCGGTGACGCTGCAGAGGTTTCGGCGGTTTCGGAGCATTCGAAGGGGGTGGTGGTCGTTTTGTGTGTTGATGGGGTTGGTGGGCGTGGCCTTGCTGGACCAGGTGTTGGTGGGGAAGCGGGCACTGGTGGTGAGTCACGAGAGCGGGCTGTATTTTCCGGCGTTTGTGAAGCAGCGGTATCTGGCGAGTGAGTTTGGGATGGTGGGTGAGAGTGAGGTGAGTTATCGGGATTTGAAGGTGGAGTTGGCGAAGAGTGGAAAGGGATGGGTATTGATGCCGTTGGTGCCATGGGATCCGGTGTTGGATTCGGATACGATGCAGACGATCACGCTGGAGCAGCGCGATGGGGTGTATTTTGAGCCGGGGGCGAAGGAGGCGTTTTCGGGGCGGGCGCGGCGGGATTATGCGGACACGCCGGGGGTGAAGCACAGTGATCTGCGGTTGCGGAAAGGCTTGCCGGATGGGGAGTGGCTGGGGTATGAGAGGAACGGGGGGTTGGCGTTGTCGGCGCAGTACAAAGCGGGGGTGAAGGAGCGGGAGCGGTGGACGGGGGAGATGCCTCAAGGGGAATGGGAAGCGGCTGCGGTGACGGACTTGCAGGTGGCGGTGTACCCGCCGATTCCGCCGCTGTGGAAGGCGCGGCATTTTTTGGGGACGGACAGCAAGGGATGGGATGTGCTGGCGCACATTTACGGGGGGTGGCAGGTGAATTTGAAGGCGATCTTGATGTATTTGGGGATCACCTATGGGTTGGGGGTGATGGTGGGTTCGTTGATGGGGTTCTTGGGCGGTGTGTTTGACTTGCTGATGCAGCGGGTGATTGAGATCATTGAGGAGTTGCCGTTTTTGTACATCATCATGATCGTGGTGAGCATCATCACGATTGCGGAGATGAATCTGGGGATCCTGTTGGGGGTGATTTGTTTGTTTTCGTGGACAGGGCTAACGTATTCGATGCGGGCGCTGGCGTATAAGGAGAAAGAGCGGGATTACGTGGCGGCGGCGCGATTGCAGGGGGCTGGGACGTTTCGGATTTTGACGCGGTATTTGCTGCCGAACATGCTGGCCACGCTGGTGACGCACATTCCGTTTAGCGTGGCGGGGATTATCTCGTCTCTCACGGCGCTAGCGTTTGTGGGGTTTGGTTTGCCGGAGACGTATGCGCAGTGGGGGTGGTTGTTTGATGATGGGATGAACCATCTGAATGCGCTGTGGATTTCGGTATCGATGTTTGTGGTGATGGTGAGCATTCTTCTGCTGGTGACGTTTGTGGGGGAGGCGCTGCGGGAGGCGTTTGATCCGAAAAAATTCAGCACTTACCAATGAGGATGAGAGAGCAATCGGAACGAAGATCTGTGATGCGCTGGCGGTTTGGGTTGCTCGTGCTCATGGGGTTATGGGCTACTGTGGCGACGTTAGTCGGAGCGGATTTTCCGGCTTATGATGGGACGGTGGAGAGGGATGCGTTTTGGGCGTTTTATAACAAGAAGGTGCTGACGGATTTGCAGGGGCAGGAGAAGGATTTGGTGGAGCAGATTGCGAAGGCGGATGGGGAGGTGAGGGCGGGTCTGGAGGTGGAACTGGCGAAGGTGAAGGAGCGGCTGAAGAAGCCGGAGTATTTTAGCTTTGTGACACCGGCTGATTTACCTGGGGATTTGAAATGGGAGGATGGGATGAACGAGCCTGAGATTGGTGATGCGAAGGCGAAGAAGGGTGGGACGATGCGGAATTACATCATGGCGTTTCCGCCAACGCTGAGGGTGCTGGGGGAGAACAGCAACAGTTCGTTTCGGGGCTATCATTACGACGATATGGAGATGGGATTGATCACCTTGCATCCGGATACGGGGCGGGTGATTCCGGCGATTGCGAAGGAGTGGGCGGTTTCGGCTGACAATCGGACAGTGTATTATCGCATCGATCCAGAAGCGCGGTTTTCGAACGGGGATCCAATTGAGGTGGAGGACTTTTTTCAGCAGTTTTACATGCAGCTTTCGGAGTATCCGAAGAACCCCTTTGGGAACGAGTACTATGCGACGCAGTTTGCGAACATCACTCGATACGATGCGAGGACGCTTTCGATCACGCTGCCGGAGGCGAAGCCGCTACCGCCGTATGAAACGGCGATTGTGCCGATGTCGAGGCAGTTCTATAGGGAGTTCGGACCGGACTTTGAGCAGCGGTATCAGTGGCGGTGCCGGCCGACGGCGGGGGCGTATGGGGTTCGGGAGGAGGACATTCAATTTGGCCGGAGCATCTCGTTGACGCGGGTGAAGGATTGGTGGGCGCGGGACAAGAAGTTTTATCGGTATCGGTTTAACATAGATCGGACGGTGTTTCGTGTGGTGCGATTGCAGGAGAAGGTGTTGGAGTTGTTTCGGCAAGGGGAGTTGGATGCAGAGGAGTTGATGATGGGGATACCGGAGTATTGGTATGAGAAATTGGAGATCCCGGAGGTGCACAAGGGGTACATTCAGAAGACGAAGTATTACAATGTGTGGCCGAGCACGATGGCCGGGCTTTGGTTGAACACGGCGGTGGCGCCTTTGGATAACAAGGAGGTGAGGTTGGGGCTGTGTTATGCGACGAACTATCAGAAGGTGATCGACTTTGATTTGAGAGGAGATTTTTCGAGGCTGAATGCGTTTGCGGAGGGGTATCCTTTGCTGGGTGATCCGCCGATCAAGGCGCGGCCGTTTGACCCAGAGAAGGCGAGAGAGCATTTTTTGAAGGCGGGCTATGCGAAGCCGGGGGCGGATGGGGTGCTGGTGAATGACAAAGGGGAGCGCCTTTCCTTGACGATCACGCATCGCAAGACGGAGATCGTGCAGAAGGTGATGCAGCGGTTGAAGGAGGAGGCGCTGAAGTGCGGGCTGGAGTACAAGTTGGAGGGAATCGAGAACACAGCGTATTTTCAGAAAGTGACGCAGAAGAAGCATCAGCTGGCGTCGGTGGCGTTCAGTGTGACACCGCCGTTTCCGGATCACTTTCAGGCGTGGCATTCGAAGGATGCGCGAATGGAGGATGGGAAGACGCCGAAGCCGAACACGAACAATTTGACGTGTTTTGCGGATCCGAGGATGGACAAGCTTTGCGAGGCGGAGCGGGCGGCGACGACGATTGAGCAGATGAGGGAGGCGTCGTGGGGGGCGGACCAGATCATTCACGAAGAGGCGGCGTGGATTCCCGGGTATGACCAGAATTACTGGCGGGTGGCGTATTGGCGGTGGGTGAAGTGGCCGGAAAAGGTGTTCAATGTGAAGGTGAGCGAGTTACCGATGTCGAACCACGTGCACTGGATTGACGAGGAGGTGAAGGCGGAGACGCTGAAGGCGATGAGGGATGGGGTGGAGTTTCCGGAGGTGGACTTGGTGTTTGAAGGGAATTTGAAGGAGGCGGGTCAATAGGAGATTGGGATTGATGGGTCGATGAGATGAGGGATGGTGGGAAATGATGACGGGAGAATTTGGCGTGGCTTTGATGGCGGTGCTTTGGCTGCTGATGTGTTTTCGATTTTGGGTGATGGTGGGCAAGCGGAATCCGGGGCAGCGTCACATGCTGGCTTTGGCGGGAGGGTTGGGGGCGGGATTGATTTATGTTCTGGGGACGATGCTGTTGGGGTTGCTGAGGGAACCGGAGAAGGTACCGATCGAGGTGAAGAGTGGGGAGGAGGTGCGGGTGAAGTTAGGGGGTGAATGAGAGGGCGGGGGAAAGCGATTGAGGGCGATGTCGCGCAAGAGGTGGAGTGGGGATTGCAATGGGTGGGGGAGGGTGGATAATTGGGGGATGCTTTGGAGGGTGCTGACGGCAGTTTTGCTTTTGTTTTGGGCTGTGATGACGGGTCTGCTGATGCGGACGGTCTATTTTCCCGATCAGTCGGTGCTGGCGGAAGTGCCGGTGAAGATGGTGTTGGATTTGTTTTTGAATCAGGCAACGGCGCACAGCAACACGCTGCATTTGTATCAGCATGCGGAGCGGTTGGGGCATGCGAGTTTTCACGTGGTGCGGACGAATCAGGCGGGCCTTGATGAGCCATTGTATCGGATGACCGTGAGTGGCGGGTTGGACATGGATGGGGGTGAGGGAGCGCCGCGGCGGATGGGGGCAGGATGGCGGATGGAGGCGGATTTGCGGGATGGCCAGGAACTGGAGGCCTTGCAGATGGATCTGACAGCGGCGGAGACGGAGCGGACGGTGATGCTGCGCTGGAAGAAAGGGCAGGAATTGCCGGCGATGGAGGTGCGGCAGGGGAATAAGCTTATCATGGATACCAAGGGGGCGATGGCCTTAGTGGGGATGAGCGAACAGATGGGGATGTTTGGGGGAATGTTTGGTTTGGTGAAGCCGGGCGGGGGGGCACCGCAGGTGACGGTGGAGGCTCGGGAAGGCGTGATGGATTTGGCGGGACGTGGCAGGCGTTGTTTTGTGGTTCGGATGAAGGTGTTTGAGACCTACGATGTGCAGGCGCTGTTTACGGAGGTGGGCGAACTGGCGCGGGTGGATCTGCCGCATGGATTTTCTTTGAAAGAGCCGCTGATCCATGGACTGGAACCGGATTTGGTGGAACGTTGAAAGGCTGAACTTTGGACACTGACGCTGCATGATTGAACTTGAGAATCTGACGATGCATTATGGGGACTTGAAGGCTTTGGATGGCCTGAGTCTGACGATCCAGCCGGGGGAGTTGTTCGCGTTTTTGGGGCCGAACGGGGCGGGGAAGACGACTGCGATCAAGATTCTGACAGGGTTGATGAAGCCGGATTCGGGAGTGGTGCGCATTTGCGGGCATGACATCGCGAAGGATCCGCTGCTTGCGAAGGCGGTGCTGGGGTATGTGCCTGATGTGGCGCAGTTTTATGAGAAGCTGTCAGCGGCGGAGTTCATGGAGTTCATCGCGGAACTGTTCACGATGGAGCGGCGCGATGCGGCGGTGAAGACGGATTCCCTGTTTACGAAGTTTGGGCTGCATGAGTATGCGGGAAAGCGGGTGGAGAATCTGAGCCACGGGACGCGGCAACGATTGGCGATTGCGTCGGCGCTGCTGCATGATCCGAAGGTGGTGGTGATCGATGAGCCGATGGTGGGGCTGGATCCGATTCACGCGCGGACGGTGAAGGCGGAGTTGAAGGCGAGGAGTTTGGCGGGGGCGACGGTGCTGATGAGCACGCACTTGCTTAACATTGCGGAGGAGTTGGCGGATCGGATTGGGATTTTGAAGGAGGGGAAATTGATCGCGTTGGGGACGATGGAGGAGTTGAGGAGTCAACAGGAGCGAAATGGGATGAAATTGGAGGAGATGTTTTTGGAGATGATTGGGGAGGGTGAAGCTCCTTTGTGAGGGGTAGGAGGTGGGGAAATGCAAGGATGACTCACTAGGATTGTAAATGTGGCAAAAGAGAAGAGGATGTCGAATGCCGAAGATTCTTCAAAGCGTCCTCCTTTTGGGGTGGGTGAGCATTCTCGTTAATGGAGCAAAGGGCAAGGAAGCGGCTCCTGCGCTTGCTCTGGAGGTTCGAACGTGGTCGGTGTCGGCGGATTTTATGAGGCGTTTAATGGAGGGACCTCCGCTACAAAAGGAGGAGCCCGCTCGTGCTGATAATCCATTTGCCGCTGGCGGGCGTGGAGTTGTTTGTCAGTTCTTCTATGTTTTGCCAAGGATGTTTGAGATCTACTATGAGATCTCTCCATCCTCGGGCTCGACGTTTGAATTTTCGCCGAACCGTGGGGAACTGGTCGTCAAGAGTACCAGAGAGGTCTTGGAACGGATCGACAACGTGATCAAGTCGCTGGGGCCGATGAAAAGGTTAGTGTTGGATGCTGGGCTTTTCCGACCTTTCGGGAAGCTTATCTTGAACGGTGACTCCGTCGGTGACGAGGTGGTCGAATGGCAGTGGTTTGTGGCTCCTGAAGTGATGGACAATTTTATCGAATCCTATTCGCGTGAAAGAGCCGAAAAAAAGGATCCTTTTGCCCCAAGTGACCCATTTAGTGACAATAGGAAAGAGGGAGAGGATGAGGTGAAATCACGAAATCATAAACCTACGTTGGAAGACCTATTGATGGAGTATGGGGTTGCTGTTTTTGGGCCCGGTGTGTCGATCCGCTATGATCGTGTGACGGGGACTTTGACGAGCGTCAATACAACGCAGGCCACTTTGGTCCTGGAGCTTGTTTTTTTGGAATCTGCCGTATCGGTGGCTAGTGAAAAGCTCAAGACCAGGGAACGGTAAGCTGAGTCCACTAGGTGAAAAAACTGGTCATCGAACGGGGCGGCGGTGGGTTAACTTAATGGAGAGGAGAGAGGAGGGTGTGGATGGGTTTTCACGCACTTTTCACGGGGGATTCATCAAGTTCTCATGGGGGTGGGGTTGAATGGGGGCGATGGCGAAAGGCTGTCGCACGACGATGAAGACACACACTCGATACACGACGGGAAAGACTGGGGTTCAGGGTTGGCTGATCATGCTGCTGGCGCTGGGGTTGGTCTGGATGACGAAGTTGGATGAGGCGCGGGCGGTGACGCGGGAGCGGGAGGCTCCGGTTTTGCGACCGGGGGATTCGGATCGGACGGAGGCTCCGTATTTTACGGTGGAAGGTGTGGATGGGGGGCGGGTGGATGCGTTTCCGGTGAAGCGCACGGGGGTGAAGGCGAAAGTGTCGGGGATCATCGCGGAGGTGGAGGTGGTGCAGGTGTATGCGAATGAGGCGGAGGTGCCGCTAGAGGCGGTGTATGTGTTTCCGGGATCAACACGGGCGGCGGTGCAGGGGCTGGAGATGCGGATTGGGGAGCGGGTGATTCGGGCGCAGATTCAGGAGAAGGGGGCGGCGCGGGCGGGTTATGAGAAGGCGAAGGCGGAGAAGAAGAACACGACCCTGCTGGAACAGGAGCGCCCGAATGTGTTCAAGATGAGTGTGGCGAACATCGCGCCGGGGGCGGAGGTGGAGGTGCGGCTGACTTACACGGAGGTGTTGCGGCCGACAGAGCGAGTTTATGAGTTTGTGTTTCCGACGGTGGTAGGGCCGAGGTATGCGGGGGCAGGCGGGAAGAAGGAAGCCTGGGTGGGGAATCCGTTTTTGAAGGAGGGCACGGCGACGCCGATGGGGTTTGAGTTTGAAATGAGTCTGAATGCGGGGATGGCGGTGCAGAGTCTGGCGTGCGCGAGTCATGAGGCGGAGGTGACGTTTTCTCATGCGACGTCGGCGGTGGTGAAACTGAAGGCTGGGGCGGCGGCGGATCGGGATGTTGTGGTGCGGTATCAATTGGCGGATGCGAAGGTGGCGACGGGGTTGCTTTTGGAGAAGGGGCAGGAGGAGAACTTCTTTTTGCTGAATGTGCAGCCACCGGCCCGGGTGACGCCGGATCAGGTGCCGGCGCGGGAGTATGTGTTCATTGTGGATGTGTCGGGGTCGATGGATGGGTTTCCGATTCGGACGGCACAGTTGTTGATGGCGGATTTGGTGGGTGGATTGCGAGCGGAGGATCGGTTCAATGTGATGACGTTTGCGAGCGGGAGTGAGTTGATGGCGGATCGATCGGTGAGGGCGGATGCAGCTGCGGTGCGAAGGGCGTTGGATTTGGTGACGAATAAACGGGGGAGTGGTGGGACGGAGTTGCTGCCGGCGTTGAAGCGGGCGCTGGCGCTGCCGCGTGAGGAGGGGATGGCGCGGTGTGTGGTGCTGGTGACGGATGGGTATGTGAGTGTGGAGGGAGAAGCGTTTGATTTGATGCGGGAGCGGCTTGGGGAGGCGGCGTTTTTCACGTTTGGGATTGGTTCGAGTGTGAACCGGCATTTGCTGGAGGGATTGGCGCACATTGGTGGTGGGGAGCCGTTTGTTGTGCTGAACGAGTCGGCGGCGCGGGCGGAGGCGAAGCGGTTCATGCAGTATGTGAGCGCTCCGGTGCTGACGCAGGTGAAGGTCGCGTTTGAGGGCTTTGCGGTGAATGACGTGCAGCCTGTGGTGGTGCCGGATGTGTATGCGGACAGGCCGGTGATGGTGGGGGGCAAGTGGAAGGGGGAGGCGCGGGGGCGGATCAAGGTGAGTGGGCTGGCGGCGGGGCGGCCGTATGAGGCGTGGATTGATGTGGCGGGTGAGGCGGCGAAGGCTGGTGCGATGGTGAATCCGGCGCTGAGGAGCTATTGGGCGCGGGAGCGGGTGCGTGAGTTGAGCGACTACGCGGGGCTGAGTGATCGGGAGAAGAACCGTACGCAGGCGGAGGTGACGGCGCTGGGGCTGAAGTATGGGCTGCTGACGGAGTACACGTCGTTTCTGGCGGTGGATGAGAGGCCACAGCCGGAGCTTTTGGCCAAGGCGTCGGTGCCGGTGATGCAGCCGCTGCCGATTCCGCAGGGGGTGAGTCAGAGTGCGGTGAGTATCACGGGCAATGCGGGGTCAACGCCGGAGCCGGGGGTGATGAGTTTGCTGATGCTGAGTCTGGCGGCGCTTTGGATGCAGCGGCGCAGAGTGCGGGTTTGACTGGAGTGTCCCGTTTGAGTTAGCCAAGACTTAGCGGCGACGGCAGGCTTCCGTGTAGAAGGCGTTGCCTTCTCCGAGGGGGAGGCCGAGGTCGCCGGTGAGTTTGTAGAGGGCGCCGGTGTCGACGTATTCGGGGAGGCCATCGGGGGTTTCGACGAATTTGTTGCAGCCGAAGCACATTTCGAAGACGGCGACGACTTCGCCTTTAGCGCCGTAAAAGACGTAGGCGTGGTGGGGTTTGTAGCAGGGGGTGCGGGCTTGTTTGTCCTGCGAGGTGGTGAGGGCGTTGGTGAGGGTGGTGACTTGGGCGGGGGTGAGTTTGACACCTTTGGGGTCCATGACGCCTTTATGCATGCGACCGTTGATGAAGAAGGAGCCTTCTTTTTCGGCGGTGTAGTCGTAGCAGTAGGCGCGGACTTCGGTGAAGGGTTTGCCGGGCCAATTGACGGTGGTACCGACGGCAGGTGATGGGGCGGCTCCGACACCGAAGTAGGGGACGGTGGAACAGGAGGCGAGGAGGGTGGAGACGGTGAGCGCGGCGAGGAGGCGGAAGGTGTTCATGGGTGTGTCGTGACACTCATGAACTAGGATTGGCTGAGGGCAAGTGAAAGGGCAGAGGGCTTCCCGCTTGGTTGGGTTGGCGGAAAACGGGCAACCAAGATGGTTGCCCTACCTTAGGCGATGCTGGCGAGTTTGGACTCGATGCGTTGCTCGATGAGGTGGCGGAGGGGTTCGTGGTCGAGGCGTGAGAGGGTGTCTTCGAGGAAGCCTTGGACGATGAGCTTGCGGGAGTCGTGATCGTTGATGCCGCGGGCTTTGAGGTAGAAGAGTTCTTCGTCACTGACGGGGCTGCTGGTGCTGCCGTGGCTGCATTTGACCTGATCGGCGTTGATTTCGAGGCCGGGCATGGAGTTGGCCTCGGCTTCCTCGCTGTTGATGAGGTTGCGGCAGGTCTGGTAGGCGTCGGTGAAGTGGGCGCCTTCATCGACGGTGATGAGACCGGCGAAGATGGTGCGGGAGGTGTCGTAGAGGGCGTTTTTGTAAAGGAGGTCGCTGCCGGTGTGAGGGGCGGCGTGGTGCTGGAGGGTGCGCTGATCGACGACTTGGGAGGCGGTGGGCAGGGAGATGGAGATCATGTCGCTGCGGCTGCCTTGGCCGAGGAGGTCGCTGATGCTCTCGCTGCGGGAGAAGGCGGCGCCGAGTTGGACCTGGAAGGATTTGATTTGGGAGTCGCGATGGGCGGAGGTGGAGGAGAGGTGGAGGGCGGTGGCAGCGTTGCCGAGCTCCTGGCAATGAGCGTAGGTGATGCGGCCGCCGGGCTGGGCGACAAAATCGGCCACGGCACAACTGAAGGCAGGGATTTCGCCGAGGGTGCGGTAGTGGTCGACGACGGTGACGGAGGCGTTGTCGCCAGCGACGATGAGGGTATGGGGAAAGATGGCAGCGTTCTCGGTAGCGACCCAATGGAAGACTTCGATGGGGTTTTCGACGACGACGTTTTTGGGGACGATGACGACGATACCGGCCTGGACGTGGGCGAGGTGAAGGGCAGCGAATTTGGCGGAGCCGAGGGCGGCCTCGCGTTGCATGAAGTGTTGTTGGACGACCTCGGGGTGTTTGATGAGGGCGTCGGTGAGGGTTTCGCAGATAACGCCTTCGGGGAGGGCGTGGGTGTCCGACTGGACGAGTTGGTCGTTGACGAAAATCAATCGGGCAGCGGTGTCGGAGAGGCCGATGGAGGAGGCGACGGCTTCAGCTTCGGCGGATTCGGGCGCGGGCGTGGCGCGGTGGAAGGCGGCGGGGTCGAGGCGTTTGGCGTTGGAGTAGCGCCAGTGTTCGTCTTTGATGCCGGGGATGGGTAGGGAGTCGAAGGTGGTCCAGGCGGTGGTGGCGCGTTCGGCGAACCATTGCGGCAGGTCGGCGGAGGGCGTGGGCGCTGTGGTGGCGAGGGAGGCGGGAGCGGTGAGGGTGTCGGGCATGTTTGAGGGAGGAAGAGGCGTGCTCAGCGAAAGGTATTTTGAAGTCGATGAGGTGGGGCAAGCCAGCGGATTGCTCCACCTTTGGGTCAGCCGACGCTGCCTTCCATTTCGAGGTCGATAAGGCGTTTGAGTTCGACGCTGTATTCCATGGGGAACTCTTTCACCAGGTCGTTGATGAAGCCGTTGACGGAGAGGGACATGGCTTCGGCTTCGGTGAGGCCGCGTTGCATGAGGTAGAAGATCTGGTCTTCGCTGACTTGGGAGACGGAGGCTTCGTGCTGGGTGGCGTGTTTGTTGCCTTTGACGGAGATGGCGGGGTAGGTGTCGGTGCGGGAACTGCTGTTGATGAGCAGGGCGTCGCACTCGGTGTTGTTTTTGCAGCCTTTGAGGTGCTTGGGGATGTGGACTTGACCACGGTAGGTGGAGCGGCCTTCGCCGATGGAGATGGACTTCCAGACGACGTTGGAGGTGGTGTCGTCGGCGAGGTGGATCATCTTGGCACCAGTGTCCTGGTGCTGGCCGGAGTTGGCGAGGGCGATGGAGATGACTTCACCACGGGCGCGTTTGCCTTTCATGATGACACCAGGGTACTTCATGGTGAGGCGGGAGCCGATGTTGCAGTCGATCCAGCGGACTTCTGCGTCTTCGTGGGCGATGCCGCGTTTGGTGACGAGGTTGAAGACGTTGGAACTCCAGTTTTGCACGGTGACGTACTGGATTTTGGCGCCTTTCATGGCGACGAGTTCGACGACGGCGGAATGGAGGGTGGAGGTTTCGAATTTGGGGGCGGTGCAGCCTTCCATGTACATGATCTCGGAACCTTCATCGGCGATGATGAGGGTGCGCTCAAACTGGCCGAACTGTTCGGAGTTGATGCGGAAATAGGCCTGCAAAGGGTGGCTGACTTTGACGCCTTTGGGGACGTAGATGAAGGAGCCGCCGGAGAAGACGGCGCTGTTGAGGGCGCTGAATTTGTTGTCGGAGGTGGGGATGACTTTGCCGAACCACGGGCGGAAGATCTCGGGGTATTTGTGGAGGCCTTCGGTGGAGTTGACGAAGATGACGCCTTGGTCTTCGAGGACTTTTTTGACGTTGGAGTAGGCGGCTTCGGAGTCGTATTGGGCTTCGACACCGGCGAGGAATTTGCGTTCCTGCTCAGGGATGCCGAGGCGTTCGAAGGTGCGCTTGACGTCTTCGGGGACTTCGTCCCAGGAGCGCTTGGGCTTTTGGCCGTCGGAGAGGTAGTAACGGAATTCTTCAAAGTGGATGTTATCCAGGTCTTTGGTGGCCCAGTGGGTGGGCATGGGTTTGGAGTTGAAGATTTCGAGGGCTTTGTGGCGGAACTCGCGGATCCAGTCGGGGTCGTTTTTGACATCGCTGATGTAGTCCACTGTGCGCGGGCTGACGCCGAAGCCGGCGTCGAATTTGTTCCGCTCGGGGAAGGTGAAGTCGCCGATGTTGTCGGCTTTGATGTCGGTGATGTCGTTGTCGAGGGCGGTGACCATAATGGGGGGCCTTTCTTGGGACAGGATTGACGGGATTTTGGGAGGATTAACAGGATGGGGCTAGGCGGTAGCGAGGACTTCGTCTTTGACCCAGTCGTAGCCTTTTTCTTCGAGTTTGAGGGCGAGGTCTTTGCCGCCGGTGAGGACGATTTGGCCATCCATGAGGACGTGGACGATGTCGGGCTGGATGTAGTCGAGCAGGCGCTGGTAGTGGGTGATGAGGAGGAAGCCGCGGGACTCGCTGCGCATGGCATTGACGCCGCGGGCGACGACTTTGAGGGCGTCGATGTCGAGGCCGGAGTCGGTTTCGTCGAGGATGGCGTATTTGGGTTCCAGCATCATGAGCTGGAGGATCTCGTTGCGTTTTTTCTCGCCACCGGAGAAGCCTTCGTTGACGGAGCGGCCGGTGAAGGAGCGATCCATTTCAAGCTGGTCCATGCGGGTGTAGAGTTGTTTGTAGAAGGCGACGGCGTCGATGTCTTCGCCTTCCGGGAGGCGGGCTTTGAGGGCGGCGCGAAGGAAGTTGGCGTTGGAGACGCCGGGGATTTCGTGGGGGTATTGGAAGGCGAGGAAGAGGCCGGTACGGGCGCGGGCGTCGACTTCAAGGTCGAGGATGTTTTGGCCGTCGAGGGTGACGGTGCCTGCGGTGACTTCATAGTCGCTGTGGCCGGAGAGGACTTTCGACAAGGTGCTTTTGCCGGAGCCGTTGGGGCCCATGATGGCGTGCACTTCACCGGGGTTGATGGTGAGGTTGAGGCCGTTGAGGATTTGACGGTCGGGGATTTGGGCGGTGAGGTTTTCGATGACGAGGGACATGAGGGCGATTTTTGGGGACAGGATTGACAGGATTTTGAAAGGATTAACGGGATTTTTTGGTGGCGCAGGCGGGGCAGAGGCCGTGGATGGCGACTTCGGTGTGGGAGACGGTGGAGCCTGCGGGGAGGTTCCAGAAATGGGTGGGGTCGAGGGGTTTGATGGGGTGGGCATCGGAGACGCTGCCGCAGGATTCGCAATGGAAGTGGACGTGTTCCTGGATGTTGGCGCAGTAGCGAGCTTGGGCGCGTTCGACCTGGACGAGTTTGATGAGGCCGTGGCCGGTGAGGTGCTCGAGGCAGTTGTAAACGGTGGCGAGGGAGATGCCGGGGGAGCGGCCTTTGACGCGGTCAAAGACGTCGTAGGCGGTGGGGTGGTCGGTGGATTCGGCGAGGACTTGGAAGACTTCGCGCCGATGAGGGGTGAGGCGGGCGTCGGTGCCGAGCACGGCCAGACGGCAATCCAGGCCGGAGGGCTTGGGGGCGGTGGAGGCTGGGGATTTGCGCATTGGGATGAAGAACTCGGCTTTAGAATTAGAACAAGAATGATTCTAATTCAAATGGGAAACGGTGGGGTTTGGGGTTGGGACGCTTTTTTTCCTTCAAAATCTTTTTTTCTGTCAGGTTTGGGCTGGGTCGGACAAAGAGAGTGTGGAGAAGGTGATGGCTTTCTTTTTTGACGATGAATTCTGACCCTGAACAATTTCTTCCGCTGTTTCTGGCTGCCCAGTCGGATTTGCGAGCGTTCATCGGGGCGACGGTGCGGGATCGGGCGCTGAGGGAGGATGTGTTTCAGGAGGTGGCGATGGTGTTGTGGCGGACGTTTGAGCGGTTTGATTCGAGTCGGTCGTTTGGGGCGTGGGCGCGGGGGGTTGCGGCGCGGAAGATCATGGAGGATCGGCGGGTGCGGGCGAAGCTGCCAGATTACTGCACTTTGGAGACGTTGGAGGTGCTGTCGGAGAGTTTTGAGACGCAGGAGGCGCAATCGGGGTGGGCGGAGCGGGAGCAGGCTTTGGCGTATTGCTTGGAGTTGCTGCCGGAGCGGTCGGCGAAGGTGATGTCGGCGAAGTATGGGCGGGGCGAGGCGGCGGAACAGATCGCGGGGGAGATGGGTTTGACGTTGGAGGCGGTGTATCAGGCGTTGAGCCGGGTGCGGAAACAACTGCGGGAGTGTGTGCAGCGGCGGCTGGGGCTGCCGATTCACGAATGAAGCGATGAAGACACCTCTCGACATGCGTGAGTTTGCCCGGCTGAACCAGCTTTGGTTGGATGGTCGTGCGACGGCGGAGGAAGCGGCGTTGCATTGGCAGATGGTGGTGGAGCATGCGGAGTGTGCGCGGGAGTTGGCGGCTGCGGCGCGGTTTGAGGCACTTTTGGAGAAGAAGATGAGTGAGGCGAGTGAGGAGACGAAGGCGGCGGGGGTGCTGGCGACGGCGTCGGTGCGGCGTGAAGAGGTGAGGCGGGTGACGAATTGGAAAGGTGTGGTGAAACCGATGCTGAAGGTGGCAGCTTTGATTGCGGTGGGCGGGTTGTTGTGGTGGGTTTTGGGTCGGGATGGCTGGGACAGTGGGCCGAAGCAGGAGGTGGTGAGCAGGCGAGTGCGGGGGCCGGAGGTGAGGCCGGAAGGGGTGTTGCCAGTGGAGAGGGAGCCTAAGCCGGAGGTGGTTCCTGGAGTGGTGGCGGCGGGAGCGACCGAGTGGACGGTGGATTCTTTGCGGACCTGGCTGAATGGGTATTTTTTGAGAGGGGTGGATTTGAAGCAGGTGCCGCTGAAGGAGGCGCTGGGGCGGTTGCAGGCGGACATGATGGCGGTGAATTTCATGGGGGCTGAGGTGGTGGGTCGGCTGCGGGTGACGGTGTCTGCGGATGCGGCGGGGCGGCGGGTTTCGCTCAAGACGGGGTCGATTTCATTTTTGAAGGCGATTGAGGCTTTGGCGACGCAAGCGGGGTGTGAGGTGGAGGTGGGGGATTTGCTGCTGGCGTTGGAGTCGAAGGCGCAGCCGTTTCCGCAGCCGACAGCGCGGCATGATTTGAGAGAGGTGTTGGCGGGGCGATTTGATGCGAACGGGGTAGCGGAGGCGGATCGGCCGGACTTGATGGCAAAGGTGTGGGAGGATGCGGTGGCGCAGGGTTTTGTCACGGCGGATGCAGTGGGTGGGGGGTCGGTGCGATTGACGCAGGGGCAGGTGGAAACGTTGAGGGGGTTGGCGGAGGCGCGTGGCCAAGTGGAGCAATTGCCGGCGCAGCAGTATCAGATGCGGTTGGTGGCGGGGGGAGCTTTTGTGCCTGGGCAGGTGATTAATGAGGGGGAGGTGAAGCAGATTTTGGCGCAGCCGGCGAGTGAGGGTTCGGTGAAGGTGGTGGTGGTGAAGCCGGGGCAGCGGGTGGCGATTGATGAGGGAAATGAGGTGGCGGGGTCGGGGATGGAGTTCGAGGTGATGCCGGTGGGTCAGGGGTGGCAGTTGGGATTTTTTGGTGGGCGGGGACCGTCGAGTTTGGTGCCGTCTGGAGGGATCCGGATCGCTGGAAGGAGCGTGACTGCGGGTGATGCGGCGAGTCAGTTGAATTCGAATGCGGTGGTGGCTACGGCGGGTGTTTTGGTGTTGAGCGGGCAGGGGGCGGTGATGGAGATGGCGATGGGTGCCGCGGGGTCGACGGGTGCGGATGGGGCGGGGAGACTTAGTTTTTCGAATGCGGCATCGAGCAGTTTGCAAGTGAGCGGCGGTGGGACGTGGATGACCCATTCGGTGGGTTCTTCCCAGGTGTTATTGCTGCCGGTGAACCCGCCGGAGGGGACTGCTCCTTGATTTTTCATTCGCTTTTGAACCCATCTTAATCCTACCATGAACTTTATTTATTCGATGTATTCCCTGATGTTGAAGAGACGTTTTCTTTTGGCTGGCTTTTGCGCTTTGTCGGTTTGTTTGCTGCCGGGATTGGCTTGGGCGGGTTTGCCGGGGGTGGTGCGTGGGGCAACGCCGGTGGCGCGTCCGTCGGGGATCAGGCCGGGGGTGGTGGGTCAATCGGCGATGCCATTGCCGAGGGTGCTTGGACCTGTGCGGGTGACGGGGACAACGAATGCGGCGACTGTGGCGAGGGGCAGAGAGTCGGTGGGTTTGGTTTTGAATGCGGTGGAAGAAGAGGGGAAGCTGAAGGCGACGGCGACGACGGAGCGGCCGCATTTGGTTTTGCAGGTGAGAAATGAAGAGGGTTGGAGTCCGGTGGCGAGTCGGCATTTGACGGGTGAGGGATCGGCCGAAGTGGTGTTTGAGATGCCGGAGTGGACGAAGGGGAAGACGCATCGGGTGATGGCGTATGAGGATGCGGGGTTTCCGAAAGGGTTCACTGGGGGAGAGCGGAGTTTCGCCTCGCGAGATGGGTGGTATGATGTTTATCCGGTTTGTGGAATGCCGGTGATGCCGATGATGCCGGTGATGCGGGCGATGCAGGTGCAGGAGACGATGTTTACGAACACTGGGGTGATTACCGGGGGTAACATGTTGTTAACGGGGGCGGTGACCACGAACTTGATGGCGACGACTGCAGTTACCAACAATATGGTGGGGGCATCGGCATCTGTGGCGAGGCTTGATGCGGTGGCTGCGCCAATTGCGGCACCAGCGGTTTCTTTGGAGGCGCCGGTGGAGGCGGACATCTGGAAGATTGTCGGGACGCGGTTGTATTTCTTCAATCAGTATCGGGGATTGCAGGTGTTTGATTTGAGCAATCCGGCGGCGCCAGTGAAGACGGGGGCGCTGCGGATGTCGGCGGTGGGTGAGCAGCTTTATGTTTTGAATGACCGGGGAACTTTGCTGGCGTTGGTGACGGATGTGCCGGGGGTGAATGGGATGGGTGCGACGGAGATTGTGATGGTGGAGGTGACTCGAAACGGGGTGCCGAAGGAGCTTTCGCGCTTTCGGATGAGTGGTCGTCATGAGGACAGTCGATGGATAGGGAGCCAACTGCATTTGGTGCTGACGCAGTCAACGCAGAGTTCTGATCAGGTGGCGTTGGTGTCGGTGGATTTTTCGAAGCCGAAGGCGCTGGTGATTCGGTCGAATCAGAAGGTGCCGGGGTGGACGCCGAAGCTGCAGGCGGTGGCTGGGCATTTGCTGGTGGCGACGACGGGATCAGCCAATTATGGGTGGGTGGGCGGAGGGGAGGCCTCGACGGTGTATGTGTATCGGGCGCTGAGAGCGGGGGGCACGGAACTGGTGAAGTCGCTGCCGTTGAAAGGGGTGGTGTTGGACAAGTTTAAGATGAACCTAGCGGGCAATGCGCTGGTGGCGGTGACGCAGACGCGCAATGCCTCCAACTGGATGTTGCAGACATGGGTAGAGACGTATGCGCTGGCGGGAGCGGAAGTGGCACCGATCGCGCAGGTGTCGATTCCGGCGGCGGACTGGGAGACGCTTTATGCAACGCGGTTTGACGGGACGAAGGTCTATGTGGTGACGTTCCGGCAGATTGATCCGTTGTTTGTGGTGGAGCTGGATGATCCGGCGAATCCGGTGATCACTGGGGAATTGAAGGTGCCGGGCTGGTCAACGTATTTGCTGCCGCGCGGGGATCAGTTGCTGGCGGTGGGGATCGAGGAGGGGCGGGCGACGGTCTCGATCTTTGGGGTGGCTGATCCGGCGGTGCCGACGCTGGTGTCGCGGGTGTTTTTGGGAGAGAAGGGTGGCTGGAGTTCGACCGAGGCGAACTATGATGAGAAGGCGGTGGAGTATTTGCCGGAGGCGGGGCTGTTGCTGCTGCCGTTTCAGAAGTCGGGTTATACGGCGGCGGGGCGATACTGGAATGAAAAGGGGATTCAGGTGGTGCGAGTGGGGCGTGATGAATTGACGCTGGGAGAGGTGATTCCGCATGAATTTGAGGCGCGGCGGGGATCGTTGATCAAGGGGCACTTTGTGTCGATATCAGGGCGGGAATTGATCGTGGTGAAGCGTGGCGCGGGCAAGGCGCCGCCGGTGGCGCAGGTGTCGTTGGCGTGGCAGGTGGATGAGGTGGTGCCGTTTGGTGATTATCTTTTGCAGATCGAGTATGGGAGTCCGAATGCGATGCTGCGGGTGACGACGACGGGGAATCCGGATGGGTTGGTGGAAGAGATCGATCCGGGGCCGGGAGCGATTGTGGGAGTGGAGAGGCGTGGAGAAGAGTTGTTCGTGGCGCAGAAGGTGGTGAAGACCGAGGTGTTGGAGGGTGGGGGCACTCGGGAGGTGTATGGGTTGCGGACGTGGCGGTTTGGGATTGGGAATGAGCCGACGGTGAAGGAGTTGGGTCGGGTGGAGAGTTGGGCGTTTGGCGATGGTGCTGTGCTGGGTGGGCTTTATGGAAGGCCGAAGGTGCGGGCGGTGTGGCCGAAGGGGGATCTGCTGGTTTGGGAAGTGAAGGAAGGGGGATGGATTTGGGGCGGGCCGACTCTTATTCGCCTGGTGAATACGATTGGGGTGATTCCGACTTTGACGATCAGTATTCAGCCTGAGGCGACTGTGTTTCGGGCGGCAGTGCTTTGGACGAATGATACGGTTTTGAAGTCGATACCCATCGATCCTCCGAAACTGGTGAGGCCATTGGTTCGGGAGCGTTCGCTGGCGATGCTGTGGCCGGTGAGTTTGGCGGGAGGTGAGATGACGTCGATGGAGACGGTGCCGGTGAAGGGTGGGCCAAGTGATCGGTTGAGTGGTGATTTGATGGCGCAGAACGGGTTCGTCTTTTTGGGGATGGAAGTGCGGAATGCGCCATGGGAGGCGGATGCGCAGGGGGTGCCGGTTGCAGAGGGGACTCAAGTTGTGTCGCCTGGCGGGTCGGGTCCGGTTCAGTATCTGTCGATGGGGTATTGGTATTACCAGCCGCCGAAGATTTGGTCGGCGATGATGGTGGTTGATTTCACGCAGAAGACGCCGGTGGTGCGTGAGCCGGTGGGGGTGCCGGGGGAATTGGTGGCGGTGGCGAATGTGGGGCAGGCGGGAGGTGTTGTGGTGGCGGTGGATGCTATTAAGAGGGATGTGAGGACACTGGTTTATGATGGGGTGGCGTGTTGGAGTTACGTGGATGCGGCGTTGGCGGGGAAAGCGGGATTGATGGTGGGAGATGGGGGATTGGTGTGCCGGGCTGTGGGTCGAGAGTTGGGAGAGAACGGTGCGGTGGTAAAGCCAGCGTGCCTGGAGGCTTTCGGGTTTGCGGTGATGCAGCGGGGGTTTGTGAAGGGTGACGACTGGAAGTATGAAGGGGCGGATGCCCAGTATTTGAGAGCGCGAGGTGGGAAGGTGTTTGCGGATTCGACCGATGAAGGTCGATATGTGATTCGGGTGGCGAATCTTGGCAGCGGGGCTGGGTTTGAAAATCGGCGGATCTTCATGACACCCGCAGGTGACAACACGCTGAACTGGGAGCAGGCGGTGATGGACCGCTTGGGGATGGGCCTTTGGGTGCCGCGTGGGTTGTATGGGGTCGGCTATGTTGGGTCGGAGGTGGTTGTGACACCTCCGGTGATCAACGAGTCACCGGTATTGAATCAGTTCAGGCCTGTGCTTGTTTCTCCGAGTATGGGGAGTCTGGGAACGGGGACGATTGGGCCGCTGAGGTAGACCTTTTCTGTTGGTGTTGAGGCGCCATCGTCATGCTGCGGGAGGCTGCAGGGTGGCGATGGCTTTTTCGTTGGCTGGGAGGATGCCGTGTTCGGTGATGAGGCCGGTGATGAGGCGTGAGGGGGTGACGTCGAAGGCGTGGTTGGCGGTGGGAGATGTTTCGGGGATGAGGCGGATGTGGTGCAGGGTGCCGGAGGCATCGGGGCCGTCCATCCAGATGAGTTCGTCGGAGGAGCGGGCTTCGATGGGGATTTGAGCGAGGCCGTCCGTGAGGGTCCAGTCGAAGGTGGAGGTGGGGAGGGCGACGTAGAAGGGGAGATTGTTGTCACGAGCGGCGAGGGCTTTGAGGTAGGTGCCGATTTTGTTGGCGACATCGCCGGAGCGGGTGACGCGGTCGGCACCGGTGATGACGAGATCAACGAGGCCGTGCTGCATGAGGTGGCCGCCGGTGTTGTCGGCGATGACGGTGTGGGGGATGTTTTGATGAGCGAGTTCCCAGGCGGTGAGTCGTGCGCCTTGATTGCGGGGGCGGGTTTCATCGACCCAGACATGGACGGGGATGCCGGCGGCGTGGGCGGCGTAGATGGGGGCGGTGGCGGAACCGTGGTCGACGAAGGCGAGCCAGCCGGCGTTGCAATGGGTGAGGATGTTGACGGGTTGTCCGGAGGGTTTGCGGGAGGCGATGTCTTGGATGAGGGAGAGGCCATGTTGACCGATGGCGGCGCAGGCGGCGGCGTCTTCGTCGGCGATGCGGTTGGCTTCGGTGAGGGCGTTTTCGGGCCAGGTGGAGGGTGGGAGGGGGAGGAGGTGGTCGAGCTGGCGTTTGAGGGCCCAAGCGAGATTGACGGCGGTGGGGCGGCAGTTGAGTTCGTCGGCTTTGGCGATGAGGGCAGCGGTGGGGTCCGGGGAGGAGGCGGCTTCGCGGGCGGCGAGGGCCATGCCATAGGCGGCGGTGGCGCCGATGCAGCCGGCGCCGCGGACGGCCATGTCGAGGATGGCGTGAGCGACGTGGGTGGTGGTGGGGAGGTCGAGGATTTGGAAGTGCCAGGGGAGGAGGCGTTGGTCGATGATGCGGACGAGGTCGTCGGCGAACCAGACGGTGCGGTAGGGGGTGCCGTGGATGTTCATGGATTTGCTTTGGAGAGTTTTGGGGAAAATTGGGGAATTGAAACTCTTTTGATTTTGTGTCCGAAAGGAGAGGGTGAATGCCTCTTTATGATATGACGATGATTCCACACTACGAGACCTTGACGAATCGACGCGATGTGTTGCGCCGTGGAGGGGCGGGATTTGGGGCTTTGGCGCTGTCAGCGTTGCTGGGGGATTCGGATTTGCAGGGTGCGTTGGGGGATGCGGCGGGGGTGGCAGGGGTGCCAGCGAGCGAGAAGTTGGCGCATCGGGCGGGGCAGGCGAAGAGTGTGATTTTTGTGTTTATCGAAGGGGGGCCGAGTCATGTGGATTTGTTTGATCCGAAGCCGCTGATGCGGGAGTTGGCAGGGCAGCCTTTGCCGGATAGTTTTGGTTCGGTGATTACGGCGATGGGGGAATCGAGAGCGCCGCTGCTGGCGGACAAGCGGGCGTGGGCGCAGCATGGGGAGAGTGGGTTATGGGTCTCGGACTGGCTGCCGCATACGGCAAAGATGGCGGATGAGTTGTGCGTGATTCGGTCGTGTGTGTCGGACGGGATCAATCACTCGGGCGGGGTGTGTCAGATGAATACGGGATCGATCTTTGGCGGACGGCCGTCGTTGGGGGCCTGGGTGAACTATGGGTTGGGGACGGTGAATGGGAATTTGCCGGCGTATGTGGTGATCAAGGACACGGAGACGCAGGTGGTGAACGGGGTTAGAAACTGGGGGAGCGGGTTCATGCCGGCGGTGTATCAGGGGGTGGAGTTTGAAGGGGGGGCGCAGCCGATTGCGAACTTGGCGCCGCCGAGTGGGATGAGTGCGGCAAGGCAGCAAGGGAAGTTGGCGTTTTTGAATGAGTTGAATCGGAGTTACAATGCGCCCCGGGTGGATAACTCGGATTTGGATGCGCGGATTCGGGCTTATGAATTGGCGTTTCGGATGCAGGCGGAGGCGCCTGAGGCGGTGGATTTGGGGCAGGAGTCGGAGGCGACCAAGAAGCTGTATGGGATCGACAATCCGAAGACGGAGGTGATGGGGCGGAATTGTTTGCTGGCGAGGCGGTTGGTGGAGCGAGGGGTGCGATTTGTGCAACTCTATCATGGGGCAGGGAGCAAGTGGGATGCACATGCGAAGATTGAAGAGAATCACGCGAAGCTGTGCGCGGAGCAGGACTTGCCAGTGGCAGGGTTGTTGAGGGATTTGAAGGCGCGGGGACTGCTGGATGAGACGCTGGTGGTCTGGGGAGGCGAGTTTGGGCGGACGCCGATGAGTGAGAAGGGGGATGGACGGGATCACAATCCGACGGGCTTCACGATGTGGATGGCGGGAGGGGGAGTTCGTGGGGGGCAGGTGGTGGGGAGCACGGATGATTTGGGTTTACGGGCGGTGGAGGACAAGATGCATGTGCATGATTTGCACGCGACGATTCTGCATTTGATGGGGATTGATCACACGCGGCTGGTCTATAAATACAAGGGTAGACCAGAACGAATTGATATGAACGAGGGGCATCCGCACACGAAATTGACGGCTTAGTGTGTCGAGAACGAATTTTTTTGAAAATTGGTGCAACGGTTGAAGAGCGTCGTCGTTTACCCCGTCGAACGTAGCAGGTTCCCCAACTGACCGGGAACTCATGACGAATCAATCAAATCGATAATAAAACCACAGATCCAGTTAAAACATGAAAAACATCATCACCCTCCTCTCCGTTCTGGCCATCGCTGCGACCGTTAACGCTGCCGACGCACCGAAGAAAGCCAAAGGCGATCCAGCAGCAGCTTTCGCCAAGATGGACAAGGACAGCGACGGCAAGATCAGCAAGGACGAGTTCATGGCGACTCCTGGTGCGAAGAAAGACGCAGCCAAGGCTGGTGAAACCTTCACGAAAAAGGACAAGAACAGCGATGGCTTCCTGAGCAAGGAAGAGATGGCTCCTGCGAAAAAGAAGAAGAAGTAAAGACTGATGACCCGGACCGGGTCTAGAAGTGCTTTCGACTTTGGGCGCCTGACGTGGGAACATGTCGGGCGCTTTTATTTTGGAATGATGAGATGCGAATGGGTCTCACCATGCGTTTCAGGAATCCTCAGTGTGCAACGAAAATGGTGCTTGAAAGTGTTTGGTAGTGGCGGAAGGCGTTGGAATAGAGAATGGATTGGTTTCTCTTCGATTAGAATGAACGTTTCCCCTGAGCATGACAGGCCATTGGTCGATCTATCCCGGATCGAGCATCCGGCCATGAAGATGCTGTATCCGGTGGTGGGGCCTGTGATTCGTCGATTTTTGAAGATTGATGAGGTGAATCAGTTGGAGTCGGATGTGACACGATTGGGGACGCCGGAATCGTTTTTTCGGACGACGCTGGATTTGTTGGGGTGCCGGTATGAGTTGAGCGAGGCGGATTTGTTGAGGATTCCAGCGAAGGGGCCGGTGGTGGTAGTGAGCAATCATCCGTTAGGCGGATTGGACGGGATTATTCTGGGGGATTTGCTGCAGAGGCGACGCAGTGATGTGAAGTTGATGGCGAATTATTTGTTGAAGGGAGTGCGGTATGCGGGTGGGCACATGATTTTTGTGGATCCGTTTGCGAAGGAGACGCCAGCGGCGCGGAACATTGCGCCGTTGCGGGAGAGTTTGAGGCATTTGAAGGGCGGCGGGCTACTGGGAGTGTTTCCGGGCAATCAGGTGTCGCATTATCGGAGGGAGACGGGGGAGGTATCCGATCCGGATTGGGTGCCGCACATTGCGGCGCTGGTGAGGCGGAGCGGGGCGACGGTGGTGCCATTGTACATTGATGCGAAGAATGGGTGGTTGTTTGAGAGGATTGGGTTGGTGCATCCGTTGCTGCGGACGCTGCTGTTGACGCGGGAGTTCATGAAGCGGGGCAATTCGAGGGAGCCAGTGAGGGTGTCAGTTGGAGCGGCGATTTCGAGCGGGCGACTGAAGCGGTTTGAGACGGATGAGGAGATGATCCGGTTTTTGCGGATGTCGGCCTACATGCTGAAGAACCGGCCGGTGGTGGAGGCTGGGGAGAGGGGTGTGAAGAGGGCGGTGACAGAGGTATCTGGGAACAAGCCGCTGGCGGTGAGGTTGCCGGCGGAGGATTTGGAGAGGGACATTGCGGGGTTACCGGATACGGGCCGTCTGATGAGTCAGGGTGACTTTGACGTGCTGATGGGGAGCTATGATGAGCTGCCGCACATCATGCAGGAGATTGGGCGTGGGAGAGAGGAGAGCTTTCGATTTGCGGGAGGGGGAACGGGCGAGGCGGTGGACCTGGCGGAGGCGGACAAGATCTACAAGCATTTGTTTGTCTGGAGCCGAAGGGATCGTGCGGTGGTGGGGGCGTATCGGTTGGGGTTAGCGGATGAGATTTTGGAGAGGCACGGACCTAAGGGGCTGGTGTCGAGCGGGTTGTTTGAGTTCAAGTCGTCGTTTTTGGCGAGGTTGAATCCGGGCCTCGAGTTGGGGCGGTCGTATGTGTTGCCGGAGTATCAGCGGAGCTACAGTTCGCTGCTGCTGCTGTGGGGGGGGATATTGGCGTTCATTGCGAGGAATCCGAAGTATCGGATGGTGTTTGGGTCGGTGGGGGTGAGTCAGGGGGATGAGTATTGTCCGGCGTCGAGGACGTTGATTGTGGATTACATGAGGCGGGAACACGGGTGGCCGGAGGTGGCGGTGGAGTTGGAATCGCGGAGTCCGTTCTCGGGGGTGGATTTTGATGCGATGGCCAAGGAGGATGTGAGCCGGTTGGTGAAGGATGTGGATGATGTTTCCGCGTTGGTGTCCGGGTTGGAGCGGGACGGGAAAGGGGTGCCGATTTTGATCAAGCACTACATTCGGATGAATGCGAAGCTGATTGATTTCGGAGTATGGAAGGATCATAGCAACGCGGTGGTGGGCTTTTTGCTGGCGGATTTGGTGACAGCGGACCCGAAGTTTTTGCGTCGGTACATGGGGGAGGAAGGGTATTCGAATTTTCGTTCGTTTCATGAAATGAAGGACGAGGAGGCGAAGGGTGGCGTGTTGGAGGCGGTTTGAGTTTGAGTTCTGAAGGGAAGAAGAGTTGCGGCGGGTGATGGCGTGGCCAAGGTGGGAGGCATGAAGTTCATGCGAGTTGGATTGTTGATGAGTCTTTGCGCCCTGGGATTGACGATGGGAGTGGCCGGGGCGGAGATGGAATTGACGCGAGCGGTGGAGTGTCATACGCGCGATGGGCTGCCGAATTATTTTGCGAAGGTGGTGAAGCCGGGAGCGGAGGTGAAGATTGCTTATTTGGGAGGGAGTATCACGGCGCAAGCGGGGTGGCGGGTGAAGACGCTGGAGCGATTTCAGAAGACCTATCCGGAGGCGAAGATCAGTGAGATCCATGCGGCGATCGGTGGGACGGGGTCAGACCTGGGAGTGTGCCGGTTAAAACAGGATGTGTTGGATCACAAGCCGGACCTGCTGTTCGTGGAGTTTGCGGTGAATGATGGAGGGACGGCGCCAGAGCAGATTTTCCGCTGCATGGAGGGGATTGTGCGGCAGACGTGGCGGGCGTTGCCGGAGTGTGACATTTGTTTTGTTTACACGCTGACGGAGGCGTTAGCGCCGGCGATGTTGGAGGGGAAGTTTCAGCGGTCGGCGAGTGCGATGGAGAGGGTGGCGGGGCATTATGGGATTCCGACGATCCACATGGGGATGGCTGTGGCGGAGTTGGCCAAGGAGGGGAGGTTGATTTGGAAGGCGGCGCTGCCGAAGACGGAGGCGGAGCATGCGGCCTTGGGGAGTAAGATGGTGTTTGCGCCGGATGGGGTGCATCCCCATGTCGATACGGGGCACGTGCTTTACACAGCGGCGGTGGTGCGAGCGTTTGGGTCGATTCAGACAGAGTCGAAGGCGCCGGGGGCGCATGTGTTGGGGGAACCGTTTGAGGCGACGCATTATGAGCGGGCGAAAATGGTGCCGATTTCGGAGGTGACGTTGTCGGGTGGGTTTGAGGCGCTGGATATGAAGGAGGATGCGTTCGGGAAGCGGTGGGCGAAGCGGATGAAGGGGATGTATCGGGGGAGTGCGGCGGGGGAGACGGTGCGATTCAAGTTCAAGGGCACGCGATGCGCGGTGTATGATGTGGTGGGGCCGGATTGCGGGCAGGTGACGGTGTCATTGGACGGTGGGGAGGCGCGGGTGGTGCCGAGGTTTGATTCGTATTGCACGTCTCACCGGCTATCGTCTTCTTTGATCGGGACGGAACTGGAAGACAAGGTGCATGAGGTGGTGATCACGATTGATCCAGGGATGCCGGATAAGGTCAAGATTCTGGCGCAGCGGGGGCAGAAGATGGACAAGGAAGAGCGGTTCGCGGGGAAGAACTTTTTTCCTGGAGCGCTGTTGCTGGTGGGGGACTTAGTGAAGGAGTGATGGTGCGTCGCTACGGAACGATGCGGACGGGGGTGCCCAAGTTGACGGCGTGATAGAATTTTTCGGCCATGTGGCCGGGGAGGCGGATGCAGCCGTGTGAGGCGGGGTAGCCGGGGAGGTAGCCTTGGTGCATGCCGACGGCGCCATAGATGCGGAGGAAGTAATACATTTTGGCGCCTTCGAAGCGGGTGCCGGGGGGCTTGGGGTCTTTGCGGTTGTCAATGTTTTGGCGGATGACATTGCCGTAAGGGTCCTCGTAGTCACCGTAGAGCGAGGATTTGTGGTCGATGTCCTTTTCGATGACGGAGTAGAGTCCGGGGCGGGTTTCGTAGCCTTCGGAACCGGAGGAAATGGGGGAGCCGCCGGCGAGTTGGCCGCCTTTGTAGAGGTAGACCATCTGCTGGCCGAGGTGGATAACGATGCTGGGTTTGCCGGACATTTCATCGGCATACCAGAAGGAGCCGTCATTGCGCATGAGGCTCTTGACCTTGGTGGTCAGAAAGCGGGTGGCGCGGGGGATATCATCCGTGAAGACTTTTTTGCCGTAGCGGAAGGTGGAGTCGCTGGCGGACTGGATCTGGACGGTGGAACAACTGCTGATGAACGCGATGGA
>JAIYDW010000155.1 GCA_027487315.1 Verrucomicrobiaceae bacterium
ACCGATTCAACCACATCGCCAACACTTTTCGCGCCACCCCACGCCGCCGCCGCCATCATGCAAGTCAGCGCCAGCATCGCCAGCCCATTGATCACATGGAAATTCGTCACCCAAAAACTCTTGCCCGTTAAAATCACCGAAATCCCAAGGATCACCTGTACCACCGGCAGAACCGTCAGAATCCGGGGAATGAACCGAACCGGCGACGAGCCATCCACCCAGGTCCTCGCATACCTCGCCACTCCCAGCATCAACAACGCCACCGTAACGCCCCAATACTTGTGCAAGAACAGCACGAACACATCCGGCGGCGAAACTGGCGGAATGAAACTCCCCCCCGTGAAAATCAAATCCGACGCTGCCAAATGATCCCGCTGCGTGTGACGCAATATCGCCCCAATCACCAACTGCCCGAACACCGCCAAAAACAGCACGGTGCTCGTCACCCGCGCCCAGACCGCTTGCCCACCCCTCAACACGCTCTGCCCGTTCCTCCAAGTCCACGATGACATGAACGCAATCAACACCAGCACACAAAAGAACACCTGCCCCAAGGTGCCATGCAACACTCCAAACGGATCAGACATCTTCAATACCCGCAGCCCACCCAAAGACGCCTGCACCACCACCAGGATCAAAGCCAACGTCGCCAACCCCCTCAATGCCGACCACCGCGCAGCCATCCATGTCAGCACCAACCAAAGCAATCCGATTCCCGCGATCACCGCAGCAATCCCAACCGCTTGCTCACGCACCAAGTATAAGTAGCCCAATGATACAAGAATGATCCCAGCAGCTTCAATCAGCCGGGGTCTCTCTTTGAAGAACGCCCAAAGATACATCACCAAAACCAACACCCCAATGGTCGCCCCCAAGATCCGATGCCCGTGCTCCAGGAAAATCGCAGGAACCTTCCACCACCCATCCGGGTTCACCCGACCAAAAGCCAAGGGCCAATCCGGAACCGACAACCCCACATCCTCAGTCGTCACCGCCGCACCCCACCAAATCAAAACCACTCCCACCAACACC
Source organism: Verrucomicrobiaceae bacterium (assembly GCA_027487315.1). Taxonomy (GTDB): domain Bacteria; phylum Verrucomicrobiota; class Verrucomicrobiia; order Verrucomicrobiales; family Verrucomicrobiaceae; genus JAGRPD01. The sequence continues at coordinate 1,033 of JAIYDW010000155.1, forward strand.
GTTAGCAATGACCAGGCGTGAAACCCTTTGGACGTCTTGTTTTTGGATTGCATCTCGGTTTGAAGAAATAACGCTCCTGCCCGCTCCCGGGACGACCCGAAGACACTCCCTGAACACCTCATTTCATGAGGCCATCAGAAACCTACAAGAACCGCACCGGCCTCACTTCGCACCACTGGTCGCAGCCACGGCTGGCGTCTTGCCTTCAGCAGCCTTTTTGGCTCCAGTCGCCGACATTTCCTTCGCCCACTCCTCATAGTCCTTGTCACTCACCACCTCAAGCTGGGCCTTCATCTGGGCATGGCCAGGACCGCAGAGCTGCCCACAGATGATGTCCCAAGCACCCATCTGGGTCGGCTTGAACCACATGTGCGCCTTCATCCCAGGTATCGCATCCTGAGCGGAACGCATCGGCACCAAGGCCAAATTGTGAATCACGTCCTTGCTCGCCACATCCACAATCACAGGCCGTCCCACAGGAAGTTTCATCGTCCCTGGATTCACAAAGTCATCCTGCCCGTTTGGATCTGCCATGTCCCGTCCCACCGGATTACTCCCACCCACAACGTGACGCGGATTCCAGATGCCCAAATTCTTGTCATCCCCGGGATACTGGAAGTTCCACAGGAATTTCTCACCCATCGCCCGCATCCGAACCACTTCAGGTCCAACCGGATAGTCATCAGCCTGACGGGACCAAAGCGGGAAGGCAAATCCAAGCAGCAAAATCGCCTCCACGATCACCACCCCGATCTCCACATGCGTCGACGCATGTCCGCGCACCCCATGGTAATCCGCCTTGGCATTCTTCTTCGCCCGAAAACGATAGAAGCACACCACCAGGAAAATGCTCCATCCAATCAGTAGTGCCAGCATGAACCAATGCACGACTCCCAACATGTGGTCCAGCAACTCTCCATGTTCGGAGGCTACCGGAGTTTGACCAATCCATTCATTGATTTTAGAAAGCATAATTGAAGAGGGGGGTGGAAAATGGGGGGTTAGGCCGCGCTACTCACATCTGAAAACTGCCGCTGGCGCCGGGCAAAACTGAAAATGGTGTAGAACAAAATCGAAAAAATCAGCGCCAGTGCGCTCAACATGACCAAAAAAGCAAGACCCTGAGCATTCGCTTCCGCGCTGTTCGGATCAGGCAGGCAAGTCGCGCAGGCAATGGGAAGTGATAGCAAGTTCATGACAACATTACTCCGTGATGATCGTGCGGCTCTTGCGGAACAAATACCAGACTCCGTAAACCAACAGTCCCAAACAAGTCCATCCGGCAACAGCCCCTAAGCCGGTCGCCCCGGCCGCCGCAGCTTGGTCAGGAGCCAGACGCGTCCACAAAAAGAAACCCGCATCAAACAAGATGGCGAAAAAGAGAAAAACGAGATGGAAGTGTTTCAGCGACATCGCAATGAAATACGCTCAATCAGTGAGTCACGGCACTGGTGGCATCAAAATCTTTGAACACCAATGGATCCACGTGAGAGAAATGGAACAACAGGAAAAGCACAATCGCGAACGCCACCGTAAACGCGAGGATCTTGTAGATCACCGAACGCTCATGGTTCAAGTGCATGAAGATCAAGGCCACCAAACCCGCCTTAAAGGTCGCCACAATCATGCCGACCATGATGTTCATGCCATGAGTCGGAAGTTCGACGTAAGATAGACCCACCGTGATCACAGTGAACACAATCAACAGAGAACCGATGATGATGTACTTCTTGATCGACTTTTGAATTTCTTCGAGATTGTCCGCCATAAAAGTGAAGGGAAGGTAAAAGGTTCGTCAGTTAGCCCCGGGACGTTACAGGAGATAGAGCAGAGGGAAAAGAAAGATCCAGACCAGGTCAACGAAGTGCCAGAACAGACCGCCAACTTCTACCCGGTTGGCCAGATGCTCAGGGTTCGTCTTCAGCAACTTCCCATTGCACAGCCAGAACCAGGCCAGCACCAACGCTCCAGCCACCACGTGCAGACCGTGAAGGCCAGTCAACGTGAAATAAATCGCATAGTAAGTGTTCAGTTTGGGCGTGAAATTGGAGAAGAAGCTGATGTCCTTCTTGTCCAGCACCACGGTCGGATGGTGACCATGCGCCTCATCACCATGCCCACCCTCAGCAGCAGCAGGTGCCTCATTCGAAGCGCTGTGCCCTGCACCCTCTGGAGCGTGGTCCGACGGAGTCGTCGAGTGAATGTGCATGAAGTAGCTGTGCTTCTGCAAGGTCGCGCTCTTCAAAGGATCACGTCCGTCACCATACTTCTCTTTGAACTCATGCTGCGCATGGTCGCGATTGGCGATGAACACCTTCTTCCAGTCCTCTCCCAGATACTTCTTCTCCCAAGCCAGCGACTTCTCCTTGTCCGCCACCGAACGTGCGTCAACGCCATCCACCTCAAGCGTCATGCGGTCATCAAGCAGTTTGCCCTTCACAACGGTGCCGTCCTTGAACGTGATGCTCTCTGCTGTGTAACCAAAAGTCTTCGAAGGCTTGACTGAAAACTTCATGGGCGATACCGCCGTCAGCTTCACAGTGGTTGGTGGCACCACATTAAGTGCATCTGCTTCGCCCTTCTTTCCCGCCTCGACCAACTCCTGCTTCCGCTTCTCGATCTTCTCACGCGCCGCAGCGACCGTCTCCTTCTTGAGTTTGCTAAACCCAGCCTTGTCCAGTCGAATCTCGGAACCATCGGCGAGTTTGAATGCAGGTGCCTCACCCTCGAGGTAGGGGAACACATACTTCACAGGATTCGCATCCATCGCTGCGTTCTCACTCTGGATCGTCAGGCTCAACTCAGTGGCCTCTCCAAACTTGATCTCATACCCTTGAGGCAAGTGCCCCGTGAGAATCGTGCCGTCTTGGAGTTCGACCGAGTAGTGATGAAACTTCGCATTGTACTCAAACCCCTTCAAGACCATGAACACACCGGCACAAGCCACGGTGATCGCCATGAACAATTTGAATTGAAAAATTCGGCGCAACTTGAGCGATGCCCACGCCATCACAATCGTCACCGAAGAAGCAATCAGCACCATGGTGTTCACGAAGCCGGGCAGCACTGGAAGTTCATGGATGGGCCAATGGTAATCCGCCCCCACTCGCAAAAAGATGTAGGCTGAGAAGAGGCCGCCAAAGAGCATGACTTCAGAAGCAAGGAATAACCAAATGCCTAGCTTGGCATTGTAGAGTCCTGTGTCAGGCCTGGCTGATACGGTGAACGGAATGTCCATGGGAAAATCGGGGTCGGTAGTTGGTCTGAAGTTGCTTTAAAATCAATGGTGCGCCGGTGCTGGAGTCGAAGCAGGTGCCGCTGCTGGCTTGCCCTTCTCGTCCGCCCACTGTGGCGTGAAGTCCTCGGTGGCACCCGGAACCGAATACTCATACGGCCCCCTTTGGGCACTCACGTCAAAGGTGAAGTTTCCGTGTGGAGGCGGCGTTGGGGTCGCCCATTCCAGGGTCGTCGCATCCCAAGGGTTATCGTTCGTGATCTTCTTCCCTCCTTTGATGCTCATGAACACATTGAGAATGAAGGGCACCTGGGCCAGGGCCAGAATGAACGCCCCAATCGACATCACTTCGTTCAGCCAGAGCCAATCGGCCGATGTCTGCTCAAAATATTTGCCGCCATCATACCAACGACGGTGGAAGCCTGCCATCCCTTGGATGAACATCGGGGCAAAGACCAAATTCATTCCGACAAGCGACGGCCAAAAATGCAGGCGTCCCAACTTATCGTTCATGAACCGACCTGTGAGTTTAGGGAACCAATGATAAACCCCGGCAAACAGAGCGAAAATCGTTCCCGGCGCCACCACGTAGTGGAAGTGCCCAATCACATAATACGTGTCATGCAAGGCAAGGTCGATGAAGTTAAAAGCCAGAGGCAAACCCGTCAAACCGCCGATCCCAAACATGGGCAAGAAAGCCGAAGCGAACAGCATCTGCGTGTTGAATCGAATCGAACCACCCCAAAGGCTGATCATCAGACAGGTCAGCAAAATCACCGAAGGCACTGAGATCAACACGGTGGTGATTTGGAAATAAGTCGACATCATAGTTCCCATCCCGGTCAAATACATGTGGTGAGCCCACACCAAGAAACTGAGGAATCCCAGAGTCAGAGCCGAATAGACCATGCTCTTGTAACCCCAAAGTGGCCGCCGAATGTTGTTCGGAATCACTTCCGCTACGATCGCAAAGGCCGGCAAGATCAACACATACACCTCAGGGTGTGCCAGGAACCAAAACAAGTGCTGATAAAGCAAGGGGCTGCCTCCACCGGAAATGTCCAGGTGCTGTCCGCCCTCCATCAAACCTGTCGGCAAGAAGAAACTAGACCCGAAAACCCGGTCACTCAGTTGCAGCAAGGCGGCCACTTCAAGGGGGGGGAATGCCAAAAGCAATAGGAAGGCCGTGACGAACATCGCCCAGGTAAAGAAAGGCATCCGGAACCAAGACATGCCCCGGGCCCGCAGGTTTATGATCGTGGTGATAAAATTCACCGAACCTAACAACGACGCTGAGATGTTGAAGACCATCGCCATCAACCACCAGGTGTGACCATGATTCCAAACGTTGTCCACTCCCAACCCCGTGGTCGAAGCCAAAGGCGAATACATCGTCCAACCCGTCTGCACCGCACCTGTTCCCGAGAAGAAACTGTACATCATCAACACGCCGCTGATGAAAAAGAACCAAAAGCTCAACATGTTCAGCTTCGGAAAGGCCATGTCGATGGTGCCAATTTGCAAAGGCATCACGTAATTCCCGAATGCAGCGAAGCCCAGCGGCACAATGCCGAAGAACACCATGATGGTGCCGTGCATGGCTCCCAACATGTTGTACAACTCACCATTGACGATCCCACCCGGCGCCCAACGGCCGATCACATCGTGAAAGACACCACCAATCAGTGGTAGGTTCTCTAGAAAAAGCAATCCAGGAACCGGTTGGCCTGGGTAAGCGATGCTCCACCTCATCAGCATCATCAAGAAGAACCCCACGAGCAAAAACAACAACCCACTGAGGCCATACTGAATCCCAATCACTTTGTGATCGGTCGAAAACACATACTTCCAAATGAAGCTTTGGTCGTGATGATCATGGGCATGATCGTCAGTGTGGGAGTGATCGTGAGGAATGGCAGCAGCGCTCATGGTGACAGTTGCAGGTGTTAAAAGTTCGAAAAAGATTACGTACGGAAGGTCGGTGGACGATGGAAAAAAATCATGAATCCAGTGCCAGCGTGGCATCAAAAGATAGCGAAAAATCAAAAGCAAAATCAACCTGCGCCGTTCCATTCACGACCTGAACCGTCTTACTCAAACTCTTCTTAAACCGGGGGTGCCAGGCTGACACAGTATACTCGCCATCTGGCAATGCCCGATCAACCGTGTACCCGCCATCGATGCCTGTGACGGCCTTGTGAATTCCCTCATGAACGTAAATCCAGGCCCTCATCCACCGGTGAATGTCACACTCCAAACGGTACACTCCCGGCTTGCGCATTTCGCGAACCCACTCCTCACCCTGCCCAGCTTGAGCGATGTTTTCCAAATTCTCACCTTTGTCCAGCGTGCCTGTCTGGTGGCGAATTAACCGCACATTGTGATAAGTTAGATCGCTGTTCCTCACTGCGATCGACTCCCCAGCCTGAACTACCGTTACCGTAGGTAGATACTCACAATTTTTCTGGTCAATCACCGCCGGAGTCGCTGCCACGTTCACCGCCCTCGAACTGCCACTCACAGTGATAACCACGTCACCTAACCCACCTTCCGCATCCATCTTCCAGGTCGGGTTCACAATTTTGCCGTGACTCGTGCAAAACGGGTTACCTCCAACATCAATTGTCTGGCCCAAAGACTTGGGTGGCCCACCAAGCAAAACCACACGTCCCGATACACTAGGACTTTCAGCCACAAGTCCCGCTGGAGTCAGTTCCACCTTGCCTTCATCCAACAAACCAACGGTTTTCTCTGGTCCACAAGCAACCATTCCGACCATCCACACCAATCCACTCACAACGCAAAGCGCGGAAGTAGAGGAGTGACTGAATGGTTTTCTCATGGTCTAATTCGTTCGCAACACTTTACTTCGCAGCCGGAGCATCGGCACCCGGTCCTGCAGGAATGGGTCCAGGCACGTTTTCTTTCTCAAAGGCCGCGAGTTCACTCGCCGTCCATTGAGTCGTCCTAGCCGACTCCTTCGTCCTCACCGCTTCAACCATTTCCTTGGTGATCATCGTGGCCTCATTTCCCCAGTTGTTCCGGATGTAAGTCAAAACATTCGCCAAGTCACCTGCCGACATCGCCGCCCCAAATCCCTGCATCCCACCTGGAGTGTTGTAATTTTGCCCTTTCACGGTGATTGCCCCGGTCAGACCATGTTGCACAACCCGAATCAAACGCTCCGTTCCACCCAACACCCATTCAGATCCAGCCAATGGAGGAAACTGTCCCGCAATCCCCAACCCACTGCCCTGGTGGCAACCCCCGCAGACAGCATAGCCACCCGCACCCTTTTTCATAGCCACTTGGAACGGATCACCTCCCGAATCTCCACCCGCCGCCTTCGGCCGAGGATCAGCCGCAATCGACGTAGCGAACGGGTTGCTTGTCTCAAATTGATATCCCCCCGTCATCACTCCCAATTGCCCACCTGCAATGATCGCGACAATGAACCCAAGAAAAATCACCCAGGTAGGCGCAGGCAAGCTGCCAGCCACCAAATCCGCTTTCTCGCGATGAGCTGCAGAGTGGATGCGATCAATGTTGGTATTGTCAGGATGGGCGGATGGAGCGCTCATGAGTATTTTAAGAAGGAACAGGTGGGGTAAGATCTCACTTCTTGGCAGCTTCGCCCGCAGCGGCAAGGGCCGCGGTCACTCCAGGAACAGGATAGTCTTTTTTCAACGAAAGTACATAATCGACCAAAGCTTCAGCCTCCGGCGTCGGAATCACCTCATAGCCTTCCTTTGGCGCATATTTGCCAGTCAGCTTCAACGCATTCGATGCCAAAGGACCCTGTTGCTTGCGAACGATGTAAAGGTGCTTGAACGATGGCATTACAGACCACTCGTCCTTCGACCGTGGAGCATAGAGCTGTGTGTGCACATCCAAACGATCCATAAAACGCCATCCCGCATTCGCTAGGTCAGGTCCGATTCTTTGAGCACCCAGAAAGGCATGGGGCTCCTCAAGGTAGTCACGCATGGTGTTGGAACGCACAGGCGCTGCCGGACGTGCTTCCTGATCTTGCCCCCATCCCTTTCTCCAGCCATCAAGTGCCAACTGTGCCGGACGAATCATTTGGGAGTGACATTGCACGCATCCTTCGCGAGCATAAACCAACTGTCCCTGGCGGTGAATCCCAGTAGGCGGATAGTAGCCTTCAACTCCATCAACCTCCTTGTTATAAGGGATAGGTTGAATTCGCTGATACTTCATCACCGGGATGATGATGAGCAATAACCATGGCACACCGAAAGTGGCCATCAAAGAGAAGGTGAATTTGCGGAAGTCACTCATGCGTTTGCTCCGTGGGGAAGTGCGGAATCGGTTTCATCGTGATGGCTAGGAAGCAGTGTCGGTGCTGCACTCCGACGTCCAAGTCCCGCCACCATCAAGCCCAGGTGGATCAAGAACCACACATTGGACCAGGTAATCAATGCCCAGGCAATGACGCGGGCAACAAGGTAAGGTCTGGCATTCATGACCACTGACATCCAACTCTGATCCCATCGTTCAGGAACATTGATGTCGGCGTTCTGTTGCATACCAGCCAGGAGACTGGTCACCACAATCGTGCCAATGCCGTAGACCGAAAACCAAAAGTGGTTGCGAATCAAACGGACCGACAGCCACTCGCAGCCAGCCAAACGCGGGACAATGTAATAAATGGCGCCAAAAGCCGTCATGCTAAAGAAGCCATAAACCGCAGTCACTTGGTAACCATACCATGCGTGACTGAATTGAAGGTTCAACCCACTCCAAAAATTCGAAAGGAGAGCCAGAATCGCACCCGATACCGGATAGAAAATCGCCCCAAAGAACACAAACCGCAGCGTCGGACTTGTCGCGACAAGATGGTGTTTCCCCAAGGTCGTGAGGTGGTGATTCCAGCCCACGACGCCAACCGGAATCAAAAGCAGTACACCCGTCAACGCTCCGATCGCGACCATCCACGCCGGCAAAGGTCCACCCATGAAGCGCTGCATGCCGGTCCAACCACCCAGGATCGCCAAGAGCCAGAACCCGATTTGTGCCAACTGCTGACTCGCGATAGGCTGACCCGTGATCTTCGGAATGAAATAATAAGCCGCACCCACAGCAACGGGGGTGAAGAAGAGCAAGATCAACCCGTGAACATACCACGCGTTCACCCCCGCTCCCAAAGCTCCAAGACCTGGCAGGCAATGCAGGCAAACATTAGTGGTGATGTAAATCCAAGGAAACCAAAAACAGGCCCCCAGCACATACCAAGTGCTCACCATAAAACCTTCCGGCCTAAACGCCCGGGCAAACATCCGGGTCATAGGCCAAGCGTAAACCAGGAAGCAAACCAGAAGCACCGGCCACAAATAGGAAGGCATTTCCAGCCACTCAAATCCAGTCCCCTTCCCCGCCAGGATTCCCACGATCGCTAAGGAAACAGCAATATTCCAGAACACCCCAGCCACAATCATCAAGGACTTGCCCCCAATCAACTCCTGACCAGAACGCCGCGCCATCAACCATAGCATGATGCCCATTCCAGCCTGCATTCCCCAGCCATAGACCAAAGCGGTCAAATGCGCTGGCTGAAGCCTCCCAAAGGTGAGGAAAGAGACATCCAAGAACTCAGGGGCAAAGGCTTTGATCCCAGCCAAAACACCCAAAATGGTCGAAGCCATGAGCCAAAAGGCCCCATTCAAGAACAGGAACAAAACCGGACCCTTCACGGAGCGGTCGATGGCCGCGCGACGAGTGGTGTCAGCCTGATTTTCCAGTTCGGCGTTGGCAGTTGAAGTATCCATACAAACTCAGGGTAACGGGCAAAAAGACAAAAAGGTTAAGGCTTGGCAGGAGCGGCAGCTGGTGCTCCATCAGC
>JAIYDW010000177.1 GCA_027487315.1 Verrucomicrobiaceae bacterium
CGACCTCTCCGCCCTCTACATCGACATCACCAAAGACCGCATGTACTGCGACGCCGCCGACAGCCCCCGCCGTCGCGCCACCCAGTCCGCCATCCGCGAGATCACCGAGACCCTCTGCAAACTCCTCTCCCCCATCCTCGCCTTCACCTCCGACGAAGTCTGGGAGCACCTCGGCCACACCACCAGCGTCCACCTCGAAGGCTTCCCCGACGTACGTTGTTCACGCTTTAGCGTGTCCCCCGAAGACGCAAGTTCTTCAAACTCCAACGAAACCCCAGAAGAGCCATCGTCCGCAGACGTGCGTTGTTCACGCTTTAGCGTGTCCCCCGAAGACTCCACCCTCCCCGCAGTCGAAGACCTCCTCAAAGCCCGCGCCGTCATCCAGCAGGCCATCGAAGCCGCCCGTCAGGCCAAACAAATCGGCTCCAACCTCGAAGCCAACGTCCACCTCACCCGAGGCAGTTCCCTCACCGCCACCGTGGAAGTCTGCACCAACGCCAAATGCGAACGCTGCTGGCGCCACCTCCCCGACCGTGGAACCCACGAAGAGCATCCTACGCTTTGTGGTCGCTGTGCCGACGCAGTTAGCTAGGGCAAACCAAAGTTAACTATTAGATACTCAATCTCACCCAACACTCCAGAATACGCAAGATTACACATCCGTCTTCCCGGCCTGCCTCAATTAATCTTTCGGGCCTGGAAGCTGAAATGGAGTTCCAAGTTCGAGTTTTTCCGCCGTCGCCACTGCCTTCCAAACCACATCCGCCAATTCCCGAATTCTGTCCACAATAGGTTTGGCATCATTGCCAAGTTTGCCCAACACCACACCCGCTTCTCCAACAAGTCCCCATACTCTATCCACATCTGACGTTTTCTTGTGCAATTCGCGTTGAAGTTTTTCGAGGCGCGAAATCAAACGACGTCGGTGATCTTCTTGCAGATGAACATTACTGGTCACCTCTGTTCGAAGTTCATTCAGGAGCTCTTGAATTCTCGAAAAGCTAGAATCCGAAAACTCGTAGACCATTAACTCGCCTCTCCGGCGAGCGAAGAATCTAGCAGCGGTGTCATTGGCCCTAACTTCAACGTCTTCACTTAGTTGCTTGAGCGCGAGGTCATACACAATGGATGAATTCGCCTTAAACCAATCAAACACATAGTCTGCAACTAGCGCCCCCTCTTCAAAACCAAACATATCTTCTACCAACGAGACCGGAAGACCATACTCGAGAATAAATGCTTTCGCAAAATGGTACGCTTCGAGGCTCTGTTCTGCAGACATCGTATCATGTCCGATGAGGTGTGAGTTATAGCGCTTATCGAATCGCACAAACATGTCTCTCAATGCCAAAGCTGGAGACTCAGGAAGCGAACTCAGGAAATCCTCTGTGAATATGTCTGACATAATTTATTGAACAAACCAAAACTGTTTCCTTAAACAACTAAAAGAATTGCTCTTGTCGAGAAAAATGGCTACTCGCCCATGACAGCCGACACAACTATGTAGTCGGAATTAGTCTGAAACCGGCTTACAAACCCATCTAGAACCCTCACCAAGGCGCCCAGCTCAGACACCCCTCAGCGAAAACCTCCCAGCGAGCGGAACCAGTTTCAGGCCGCAACCTGCTGACAAACGCGTCTGAAACCTCCACCAAAGGACTGCGACACAACGCCAAGCCGTCCTGCTACCCCAAGCTCCGCCTCAGCCTTTCCAAAAGCATAGTGCAATCCCGCTCGAAAACAGCACGCCATAACGGAAAAAAGGCGTGCCATTTGCGTCAAACGGCGTGCCACACCAAAAAACGGCGTACCTTTCCAGTTAAACGGCATGCCATGCCGAAAAAACGGCATGCCCTTTGACCAAAACGGCGCGCCATTCTGACCAAACCCTCCCCTCCAACACCCCAATCACCACCCTTCCGCCAGCCCACACTCCCCCATCCAGCCAACCAACTGGCGGGTAAAGCGTTCCGCACCTTGCGCATTCAAATGGTCCAAATCGTAAAACTCAGTGGCTGGTAGCCCATTGTTACCATCCCGATTCCAGTCCCGAAACCAAACCGTCTCAGTTTGCGCGTCCAACTGGCTCAACCGCTCCACCAGCGCCTCATTGGCCTGGTCCAACGTGCCATCCGGATCGCTCACGGGCAGTTTTTGGAAGACCGGATGACAGGGAGGAATCAGCAGCACCACGCGCACCCCCGCCGCCGTCAGAGTTTCCACCGAACGCCGAAACCGGCTCCAGGCAGCCTCGTCAAACTCAAAAGCCGCCCTCGGTGGCAGCTTCACATGCTTGGCCAAATAAGCCTCCAGCTCCGCCGGTTCCTCGGGCACCTGGAACGACACGCGGCGCTCCCAGCCCCACAGATCAACAACGCCCTCCCCCGCACCCGCAGGACTGATCGCACCAAGGCCTTGGCCCATAAACAGTTCGGGATGCGCCCGATCATGCTGATAGCCAGGACTCTCCAAAAAATCCCGCTCCTTGTTCTCCGCATCCCGCCATTTCAGATTGAAGTCCCGTGGACTGACCACCCAAGTCACCACGCGGAGCCGCGGCAGGCGCAGCACGTAGTCCTCCGCCAATCGGCATTGCAGACTGAGCGGCGCCGCAGCGTAGGCCAGATTCAAAAACGCCGGCGTCGTGGCGTTGTCCACCCAGGGGAAAATTCCGGGACAAATGGCCTTCGCCGCATGGGAGTTGCCCAGCACCACCCCTCTCAGCTGCTCCCGGTAAATCCAGTATAGCCGCATGCGGTGCGAAAAAAAGCCACCGTAATCCCAGCGCAACCGTGGCGCCCCCGCCAGGGCCCGGAGCGGTGCCACATCTACATAGCCAGGATCCTCCTCCGTCTCGAAATCCAGCTCATGGCTCGCGGCAATGTCTTCCAAATCCAAAAAATGCGAGTCAGGCCGCAGGACCCGCTCCACCGACTCCCCCACCCCTCCCTGCACCGGCAAATCCTCCCCTTTCAGTACCGTCCAGTGCGCCACCCGAATTCGCTCTGGCGAGCCCTTGAGCTCTCCCTCCACCACCTCATCCACCCGATAGTGGTGCCACGCCACGGCCTCGTCATAAGGTGAAATATCCCTCGCCGTCTTCCCCGGAGAAGCTGCCAGCCGGGTCATTTTCACCCGCACCTCATCAGCCGGAAGCCGCACTTTTGCCCCACCCTCCCGATCACACCCAGCCCCCGCCAGCAGAAGCCCACCCACCCCCCCAACCCAAATCAGGCGGCGGCTCGGCACTCGGGTGAAATCCATCAGGCACATAAAACCCGCCAGACTAGAAGGCACCACGAAACCTGTCAATCACCCGCCGATTCCGCGTCCCCACAATGCGCCCGCAACAGCCCACCCCCCCCCAACCAAGGAACTCGGCTCAGACACCCCCCGCAAAAACCTCCCCATTCAATTTCACGCTTGAACCCACCGCGACCACCAAGAATCATCCCAATCAACCTCCACCCCCTCCCATGAACCCCAATCACCTCTGGTTCCTCAGCACCGCCGTCACCATTCGCATCTCCGAGTCCGATGGCCAAGACGGCGTCTCTATTCTCGAACATCGCGTCCCCTTCGGCGATTCCCCCCCGCTGCACATCCACCACACGGAAGACGAGATCTTCCAAATCCTCGAAGGCGAGTTCCGCTTCGTCCTCCAGGACCAGGAGCATCGCATCGGCCCCGGCGACATCAGGCTCGCACCCAAAGGCGTCCCTCACACCTACCGCGCCGAGTCGCCCGAAGGCGGACACTTCCTCACCACAACCGTCCATGGCGATTTCGAACGCTTCGTCCGCGCCCTGGCCCATCCAGCCCCAAACCCAGGCCTCCCAGAACCCGCCGGAGCCCCCACCCCCGAAGCCATCCAAGCCCTCGCCGAAACCGCCGCCCGCTACGGCATCGAGTTCGTCGGCCCTCCACTGAGCGAAATCAGCTAAAAAAGAACAGCCTGCAACGCCCAAACAATCGCCACGTCAACCTCATCTCCAGCACGCCCCACCAACTCCCCGCCCTCTTCCCATCCTGTTAATCCTCCAAAATCCTGTCAATCCTGTCCAAAAAACACCGCCCCCCACACCCCCACAATCCCCTGAACAAACCCCCGCCCCCCAACGTTTCCTCCCCGCCACCATGAAACGCATCGCCCTCCTCCTCGCCCTCGCCGCCTCCACCCTCCAAGCCAACGACTGGACCCCGGAACCCGGCTTCGTCTCCCTCTTCAACGGCAAAGACCTCACCGACTGGTGCTTCCGCGCCAAAACCAAAAAAGAAGTCACCACCCCGGGCGAAATCCTCGAAAAACACGACGGCAAAACCGAAGCCAAAGACGCCGGCAACTACTCCGCCAAAGACGGCATCCTCTCCGTCAACTTCCCCACCGAGACCGACAAACTCACTGGCCAAATCTACACCGTCGCCGAGTTCCCCAAAAACTTCATCCTCAAGCTCCAATTCCGCGCCTCAGTCAACGCCGACAGCGGCATCTTCGTCCGCAAACCCCAGCTCCAATGCCGCGACTACCTCGTCGCCGGTCCCTACAAAGAACTGAAGCAATACAAACCCCAGGACTGGAACCAAATCATCGTCGAAGTCAAAGACGGCGTCGCCCACTGCACCTGCAATGGCGAAGTCCTCGAAGCCGCCCTCCCCATGCCCGCCACCGGCCCCATCGGCCTCGAAGGCGACCGAGGCCAAATGGAATACCGCCACATCCAACTCAAAGAACTGCCTTAACAGGGCGCCCGGCAGGCCAACCCATCCCCCCGCTCAGCGGCCCAGCCACTTCAACTCGCGCGTGAACATCGCCAGCCCGCCCGACTCATCGCGCGGCCACTCCTCCCGGGGCCGGTCCCAGTAAAGCTCCACCCCGTTGCCATCCGGATCCCGCAGATACAGCGCCTCGCTCACCCCGTGGTCAGCCGCTCCCTCCAAGTCAATCCCCGCCTCCCTCACCCGCCGCAGCGCCTCCGCCAAAGCCGCCCGCGTCGGATACAACAGCGCCACATGATACAACCCGGTGCTGCGCGCCGGCGGCGGCTTCCCACCCGCGCTCTCCCACGTGTTGAGGGCAATGTGATGATGATAGCCGCCCGCCGAAAGAAACGCCGCCTGATTCCCCAACCGCTGCATCACTTCCAAACCAATCACCCCCTGCCAAAACCCCAGCGCCCGCTCCAGGTCAGCCACCTTCAAATGCACATGCCCAATACGCACCTCAGAGGGAATCACAGCGTTCATCTCTCCATCGGCTAACCCCGATCATACCGCGATACAAACCCTTTCCCATCCCCCCTCGCCCTCATCCAACCCCAATCCCCAACTCAAAAAACATCCGATCCCACCGTGAACGTCACGTTGCTGATCTTCGCCTTCGCCATCGAATTCAGCACATCAATCACGCGGTCATACTTGGCCTGCTCCTCAGCCTCAATCGTCACAATCACCTTCGCCCCCCGGTTGTCCGCCTCCTGCTTCAGCAACAACAAGGTGCTCGTAAAGTTGGGCAATTCCTTGCTCTCCGGAGTATCAAACTCCTCCTCATTCAACGTCACAGCACCCGTTTCTTCAACCGCCACCACAATCTCATCAGGCGTCTCCTGAGGCTTGTCCAAGTTCGCAGGTGCCAAACCAGGCAAACTCGTCTTCAACTCACGCTCCACCTTCACTGCACCCGCCATCACCATGAAGAACAACATGATCACGAACACGACGTCAATCATCGGCGCGATTTGAAACCCCATGTTGGGAGAATCGGTTTCAATGCCTCGGCGCTTGGGTCCTCTTGTGTGTCCGCTCATGAAAAGAAATGGGCTGCTAGTCCTTGTTCAAAGTGGAAAATGAAATGTCATCAATGCCCGACTGCCCAATAATGGTCATCGCCTTCTGCACCTCCACGGCAGGCAACGCTTTGTCACCCCGAATCACCACCCGGTAGGTCGGATTGCTCGCCTTCCGCTGTTGCAGGATCTCCACAATCTGCTCCTCCTCCACGTTCAACTCGTCCAGCTTGAACTCGGCCTTCTGCTCGTTCGCCTTCCACTTCACATTCAGCGCCGCCTCGAACATCGCATTCTTGTTCTCCTTTTTCTTGGCGTCCGCCGCCACCGGCAGCTTGATGTCCTTGTCGATCTTCAATACCTGCGCCGAGGTAATGCTCATGAAGAAAATGAGCAGCACCAGCAGCACGTCGATCATCGGCGCGATCTGGAACTCAGGTTCTCCGTTCTCTGCGTTTCCTCCTCCTCCGGCCATGGTATCGTATCGTTAAAAGGTTGATCTGAAGCAGTCAGCACCGCCAACTGCACAAACATTATTCAGCCACTGCTACTGCCGAGCCTTCACCAGTCACCCAGTTCGGCAGAGCAGCAAAAATCTCTTCTTCACCCACATGCGCCCCTTTGAGGTGCTCGTAAGGCATCTTGCGGAACAGCCCGGTCACAATCTCCGTCAAACCGTTCATCGAACCCTGAAGACGGTTCCGCAGGAAGTAGAAAATCATGAACGCCGGCACCGCCACCGCCAACCCGGAAGCCGTCGCCACAAGCACCTCACCGATAGCACCAGCCAGTTTCGATGGATCACCCACCCCCGATGTTCCAAGGGTTGCGAACGCGCTCATCATCCCCGTCACCGTTCCGACCAGCCCGATCATCGGCGTGCAAACACCCAACACGGAAAGGTAGTTGATCCGCGTCTGAATCACCGAGTTCACCTTGTTCAACTCTCCGTAAAGCGCTCCTTCCAGAGCATCATGGCCTTCTCCGGCAAAGCTCAAGGTCACCCGGGTCACATCCGAAAAATACGACTCGTTGTTCTTGCAGAACTGGTAAGCACCCACGTAGTCACCAATCCGGAAAAGATCCTGAACTTGGGCCAAGTGCGCTGGCGGTGCCATCTTCTTCAAATTCGTCCGCAACCACAGGTCAACGGTCAGCCAAATCAAGGCAACTGAGCAAAGTGTCAGCGGATACATGACCCATCCACCCTCATGGAAAAGCTCCATCAAAGTCTTGGAACTGTGCGTGGCCGCCGCCTCACCTCCCTCTGCAGCCGCAGCCGCTGCCTCTTGCGCAAAAGCACCGGAAGAAGCAAAAACGAACAAACTAAGGATCACTAGGGGCAGATAACGACGGGTCATTTGGAGGGACTGATTGGTGTTCATTAAATACGTGGGGGGTGAGTTTTAACAAAGGAAGTTAGGATTGGGAAGTCTTTTCGTCAGCAGGTTTGGCTGGGGCATCATCATTTTTCATTCCGTTGATGGAGGCCTTCTCCTTCGCCGCCACTTCAGCAACCGCCGAACCCGGATAAGCCTCAATCAAACGTGTCAGAAAAAGCGTCGCATCTTCGTAGCGCTTCATCTTGATCAGCATCTTCGCCGCCTTCATCTCGGCCGCCGGCACCCGCTGCATCTGCGTTCCAAAAAACACCGGAATCCTCAAATACGCCATCAGCGCCTCCTCATACTCCTTCTTCTTGTCGTGCACATCACCAATGATATCCCAAACCGCTGCCGAAACCCCCGAATCATTGGTGTCCGTCAGAATGTTGTTCGCCTTCGCAATGATCGACACATAGTCCGATGACGTCTGCCGCTCAATATTGAGCTTCAACACCTTCAATTGCACCTCTTGCTCCTTGCTCAAACTCAGCTTCTCCAGCGACGGCATCAGGCCAACCGTTTCATCAAACTTGCCGCCCTGTGCCAACGCTTCCACATACGCAAAAAACAAGTCCCGATAGAGATCCTTCCCTCCCTTCACGTCCTTGAAGACCTCAAAGAACTCCTTCCCCGTCTTGAGCACCGCGATCGCCTCCTCCGCTTTCCCCTGGGAAAGCAGGGAACGACTCTCAGCCAACTCCGCTGAATACGGCCAAACCAGTTCCGCAATGTTGGTTGGCGCCAGAACAGTCGTCGCACTGTTGCTCCCCTGCAGCTTCACCGTGCGGATGATCTTTCCGCCCTCCACCTTGAAATCCTCCGCCGGAATCCGGCTTCCATCCTTCAACACCAACCCTTGGGCAAAAACAGACTGGCCAGCCGCCAGAACCACCATCACACCCAAAATCCGGGCCCACATTGGGAACATCATACAAACAGTCTTCATCACAGTGTCGAGAGCAGTTGGCGGGCTTCTTTCATTTCGGGCTGATCTTCAAGATCCGTGCGCTTCGTCATCTGCACCAGGAACAGCTTGGCCGCTTCACGGTCCGCATACTCACGCTCCGGCGGCGCCGCTGGCCGATTCAACTGCACAAAACTCTTGGCGCACTGCAAATACGACTTCGCCACCCAGGGTTTCCATTTCTGATGCGCAATGAACACCCGTTGATAAAACGGAATCGCTGCCGCTGGGTTCTTCTGTTGGAATTCGATCTCTCCCAACATGAACAACGAGATCGCAGTCGCCTCACCCCGCCACTCCCGGGTGTTCGAAATCTGCTCGTAAAGCTTCTTCGCATCCTCCCATTTCTTCAAGGCTACCAGCGTCTTGGCCTTCCCGAGGTTTGCATCCAAAAGCTTCGAACTCGCCGCATACTTCTCAATCGCCTCATTGTACAACTCCATCGCCTTGTCATACTCTTCCTTGCTGAAAGCAATCTCCGCCAATCCCACCGGCGCGGCGTCTGCAAACTCACTGTCCGGAAACAGGCTCCTCAAACGCTCATAACACGCCGCCGCCTTCTCAAGATCCCCCTTGCTCCGGGCGTTGTCACCCACCGTCGAAAGCAGCAACGGACTCAAGTCCTCAGGCTTGGCAACCTCAATGATGATCGCAAACAGCTTCTCGGACTTCGCAGGCTCCTTCATCTGCCGGGCCAACCACGCCCGGGCAAACAAGATGCGCATCTGCGCCGTCCCATTCATCCCCGCTTCTTCCGGCGTAATCAGGGCTTCCAACTCCTTTTCCTTCTCCTCAAAAGTTGGCCCGTCATACGTGCCGTCCGCCTTTTTGCGACGCTTCGGCGCCATCAACCCGCACAACTGCTGGATTAACAC
>JAIYDW010000147.1 GCA_027487315.1 Verrucomicrobiaceae bacterium
CATCTTGGCACACCCTCACACCCATCTTGGTGCGCCCTCACACCCATCTTGGTACACCCTCACACCCATCTTGGTACACCCTCACACCCACCCTGGTCTGCCCCCTCACCCACCTCCTCCCCTCCCCTTCGTCCCCATGAGCGGTCCAATTCCCCTCATTCATGCCCATTCGTGCCATTCGTGGTCCAATTCCCCCTTCAACAGCGAACCGAGAACAACCCAATCACCTCACTCCCATCACCCGCCCCGTAGGCCGCTCCACCCACCCCGCCGCCCGCTGCCCCGTCCCCTCCCGTCCCAAATCCCCCAACTCCGCCCTCGCCACCTCAGCCATCTTCATCAGCCTCGCCACCACCTCCGGCTGCTCCCCCGAAACCTCCCGCGCCTCCCCCACATCGTTCCGCACATCAAACAACCGCGCCTCAGCCCGCTCCATCTTATTCGCCAGATTCATCACCTTGTTCTCCAACGCCAAATACAGCTTCCACGGCCCACTGCGCACCGCCTGCAACTGCTCCGCATGATAATAAAAAAAACCCACCTCATCCCGCGGACTCGCCTCCCCCCGATCCCCAAACCACACCCGCCCCATATCAAACCCATCGATCTTCCGCTCCGGTAACCCCGCACCCGCCAGCCCAGCAAAAGTCGGCAACAGATCAATCATCGCACTCAGCGCATCACACCTCACCCCGCCCGGAATGCGCCCCGGCCACCACATCAAACACGGCATCCGCATCGCCCCCTCGGACGTGTTGTAACCCCAGCCCGCATACGGCGCATTGCTCCCCTGCAGCGGCTCCCGCCTCGGCGCCCCATTGTCAGACGTCCACACCACCAGCGTCCGCTTCGCCAACCCCTCCTCCTTCAGCACCCGCAAAATCTCCCCCATCGACCAATCCAACTCCTCCACACTGTCCCCCCACTTCCCATTCGCCGACTTCCCCTGAAACGCAGCACTCGCATGAGGCGCCTGCGTGCTCCCCGGCATGGCATGCGGCAGATACAAAAAAAACGGCCCACCCTTCTTCCTCCGGATCCACTCGATCGCCTCCTCCGTGTAACGCTTCGTCAGCGTATCCCGCTCCGCCGGCGCCTCCACCACCACCTCATCCCGCATCAACGGCAACTCCGGCCACTCCTCAGGCCGCTTGTCCCGCGTCATGTCATCGCTGTAGGGAATCCCGAAATACTCATCAAACCCCTGTCGAGTCGGCAAAAACTCCGGCTGATCCCCCAGATGCCACTTCCCAATGATCTTCGTCGCATACCCCGCCGACCGCATCACCTCCGCCACCGTCATCTCATCCGGATGCAACCCCTTCGGTGACACCGGCCGCAGCACCCCGCGACTGTCGTGATTCCGATGCAGGTTCACCCGCTGCGCATAACACCCCGTCATTGCACCCGTCCGACTCGGCGAGCACACCCCGCACACCGAATAAAAACTCGTCAGCATCATCCCCTCCGCCGCCATCCGATCCAAATGCGGCGTCCGCTGCCTCGCCCCAGGATTAAAGCACCCCACATCCCCATTCCCCAAATTATCCACCAAAACAAAGATCACATTCGGCCTCTCCTCCCCCAACATACACCCCACCCCAACCAGAACCATCAAACAAATCACCAGTCGCATCCCCCCAAAACGTCACTCCCCCCACCCATCCTTCACTCCCCCAAAATCCCGTTAATCCTGAAATCCTGTTAATCCTGTCAAATCCTCCCCCATCCGCTCACCCCCTCAAATCCCCGGCACCCACTTCTCCATCGCCAAACTCACCGCCCCCAGCGCCCCCGCATCGTCCCCCAAAAACGACCCCACCAACCTTGGCATCGACCCCTTCAACTCCGGAAACCGGCCCTCCATCCCCGCCAACACCTCCTCACAAAACCGCCGCCCCAGCCGCGTCAACGGACCGTGCAAAAAGTACGTCCCCGTATCCAACAGCATCTGCACACAGCCCAGAAAACACGCAAAATCAGACACCACCTCATCCCACACCACTCCCGTCTCCCCCTTGAATCCACCGATCGCCTCCCACAAATCCGCAGGCAGCATCGCACTCGACTCCACACCCGCTAACCGACGCCACACCCCCGGCGCCGAAAGCACATCATGCACCCGTCGCCCCCCCTCCAAAAACGGCCATGGCCACCGCCCCGCCTCCCCCGCCGCATGGTGCGCCCCCCGCATCAGTCGACCCCCATGCACCACCGCCAACCCAAACCCACTGCGAGGCCCCAAAATCACATAATCCTCCAACCCACGCCCATCGCCAAACCAGCGTTCCGCCAGCGCGATCACCCGCAGATTATTGTCCAACGTCACCGGCACCTGATACTGCGCCTTCATCGGCCCCGTCACCGCCACCTCACGCCAACCCGGCAAAAACGCATACTCCACCCCCACCCCCCGCTCCAGATCCACCACCCCCGGCACCCCCATCCCAATACCCAGCAGCGGCCCCTCAGCCCCCTCCCTCAGCTTCTCAATCATCTCTCCAATATCCCCCCACACCCTCGCCGCATCCACAGAAGCCGGCAGCACCCGCACCAGCGCCCCCGTCTGCTTCCCGCAAAAATCCACCCGCACCGCCTGCACCCGCTCCGCATTGAACTCGATCCCCACAAACCACCCCTTCTCCCCCTTCAAACTCAGCATCCGCTTTGGCCTCCCCAACGGCCCCTGCTCCAACCCCGTCTCCATCATCAACCCCGCCGCGATCAAATCATCCACATACTGCCCCGCCGTCGTCGGAGACAACTTCAAAGCCCCAGCCAGCGTTCGCCTCGAAGTCGCCCGCCCACTCCGCACCTCCAGAATCATTCTGGCCTGCAATTGCTGCTGATCGTCGGTGCTTCTCATGGCGCGTAGGGACGCCCATCATGCCAAAACCCCACCCCTTGGCAAGACTCGATCACTCCGTAACCGGCGGTTCCTCACCCAAATCGACCGGCACAAACCGAAACCGCCCGTCATACCGCCCCCCACTGTGCTTCGCACAGCAACTCATGCACGCCGTCGGCCGCCGAAACCGCCGCACCCGGTGCAGCACAAACCCGCAAGCCTGACACCGATACGCCAGCGTCCGCTTCTGCCTCGCCCTCGGCAGCGGCAACTGATGACACGCCTTCTCCCCCGCAATCCCCAGACACGCGCACGCCATCCGCCACTCCTGCCCATGCGGATCGATCCGCTTCCTCCCCGCCCGATGATACGCAATCAAATGCGCTAGCTCATGCTTCAACGTCCGCACCACCTGCCCCTCATACTCCATCAACCTCGGATTCAACTCGATCCGCCACGCCGGAAAACTCGCATACCCCGCCGTGCTCTTCAGCCTCGCATTCCACATCACCTGCACCAACTTCGCCGCCCCGGGCAACTCCAGCTCCAGCAGCCACTCCCGGCACATCGCCTCCAGCGCCTCCTCCGTAAACACCTCCCCGGCCATCAACTCATTCCGCTCCACCACCCCAGCACCCGCTTCCGGAGCAAAGCCCCTCGCCGGCTCGTGACACTCCGCCACCTCCTCACCCGCAGCCTCCAAAAACGAAAAACTCAACTGCCCCGCCTCTCCCCCAGACTCCCCCTCAGCCTCCATCACGCCCCGCCCTCCCGAAGACCCGACCCCGCACGCGGCTTCCCGCTCGCCTTCTTCTCCCGAATCCGGTGCTCCTGATCGCCCAGCGCATAAATCATGTCCGGCGCCACACTCTCCATCAAAAACACATTCGCCCCGATGATGCTCCTCGCCCCGATCACCGTGTCCCCTCCCACAATCGTCGCCCCCGCATAGATCGTCACATGATCCTCCAGCGTCGGATGCCGCTTCTTCCCCGCCAGCGCCTGCCCCGCCGCCAGCGACTTCGCCACCAAACCCACCCCCTGGTAAAGCTTCACATGCGACCCGATCTGGCACGTCTCCCCGATCACCACCCCCGTCCCGTGATCAATGAAAAAATGACTCCCCAACTCCGCCCCAGGGTGAATGTCGATCCCCGTCCGACTGTGCGCCCACTCCGTCATCATCCGCGGCAGCAACGGCACCCCCGCCGCATACAGCAAATGCGCACTCCGCTGAATCGCGATCGCCTCCAACCCCGGATACGCCAGAATAATCTCCTCAAAACTCCGCGCCGCCGGATCCCCATCAAACGCCGCCTGCACATCCGTCTGCAAAATCCCCCGCACCTCCGGCAGCTTCATCAAAAACTGGCACACCAGCTTCACCGCCGTCTCATGCAGCGGCTCCCCCTCATCCTTCAGCCGCAAACTCCGCCTAACCTCCGTGTTCAACCGCTCCCGAATCGACGCCACCAGCTCATTCGTCATGATCCCCAGTTCCGCCGACGACACCGCCACCTCCGAATAAAATCCCGGAAACAACAAATGCAGCAAATCCTCGCACAATGTCGAAATCGCCGCCTTCGACGGCAGATTCCCGCAATCCACATGATTGATCCCCCCCACTGTCGAGTAAGAGGACATCAAACTTTTAACGATCTCCGCCTGTTGGCAATCCATAACCTGCCCCCTTCATAAAGGAGAAATCCCCCCCCCGCAACGACAAGAAAACAACGTCCAATCTCCTCTACGAAACCGTATCCGCCCCCTCAATCCACCACCCCACGATACCGCAACGGCACAAACCCGTTCCCCTTCAAAGAGACCACCGTAGGCCGGTGTCGGATCACCTTCCAATGCGGCGGAATGCCCGTCTCATAAGCCCACAACCGCTCCCTCCCCGCATCCACCCAGCCCCCAAACATCAAACAATGCGCATTGTACGTGTTTAAGATGTCCCCCGGCTTCAACTCATCATAACTCCCCAACGGCTTGCAAATCCCCGCCAACTCACGCGTCGAATACGACCGCTTTAATCCCCAGCACCGCGAAACAAATCCTGAGCAATCAATCCCCACCGCCTCCTCCGACACCGCCGCATCCAAAAGCCGCCGCTTCTCCAAAGTATACACATCCCCCGCCGCCATCCCCCTCGCCACCCCTCGATCGAACGCCTCCACCGTCGAAAACCCGCCCCATTGATACGGCACCCCCTCATTCCACTGCCCCGGCACCCACCAACCCGGCACCGCACCCGGCTTCTGATAACTCACATCCGGCGTATCCACCCGCACCCCGGCCCCATCCAAACCATGCCTCACATTCGCCGCCGTCGGCAGCCATCGGTGTGTCCGATACGCCTCCGCCCGCGCCATCACCTCCGCCCGCCTCACCTTCGGCAGCCCCCCTTGCGCCCCCCTCTTCGGCCCCGCACACCCCACCAAACCCAACATCACCACAGCACAAAACCACCCCCTCACCATCACCCCTCCTCCTCCTTCATCGGCGGCAAAAGGTCCTCCCTCGCCAGCAAATCCGTCACATTCAAAAGCAACAACTCCCCCTTCGACGTCCGGCACACCTCCCCCAGATACGGCGTCATCCGGTCCATCTCCGCCACCGCCGCATGCACCAGCGCCGCCAAAATCGCCTCGTCACACCGGTGCACCGGAAACACATTCGTCACCCGGAAATAAACCTCCCCCGCATCCCAATCCATCTCAAAATTCCCCAGCGTCAGTTGCTGGTTCGTCCGCATTAAGAGCTCCGCCACCTTCGCCCGATGCGTCGCCGGAAACGGAAACGACGCCCGCGACACCACACTCACCATCCCCGCATCTCCAAACACCTGCGTATGCAGCAAAACCTTCCCATGATGCGCCTCAAAATCCGCCTCCAACACCTCTCGCCCCGTCACCTCCCGGTAGTGCCAACCCCGTGACTTGAATGCCTGCAGTGTGGCAGCGTAAAGGACAGACATTCAGACGATAGAAAAAGCTCTCGGGTGAACCTCAATGAGGTGGTCGGGGCGGCGAGATTCGAACTCACGACTTCTTGCTCCCAAAGCAAGCGCTCTACCAGGCTGAGCTACGCCCCGCCAAACGCGGGACGGTGATCATGCCGTCTTTTTCGCCAGACGCAACAAAAGAAAACGACTTTGCAAAATCCCCAAAAAACCTCCCCAAAAAGCCCCCCTCACCGCCCCGCGTGATGCCCCGCCCCCCCGTGGTGCAAGCCGCTGGCTTGCCCCCGTCCCCGTAGGCTCGTTCGCCAGAACGAGATCCCCCCAGCGGCCCAGCCGCCACTTCTCCCCCACTCCCCACTCCCCACTCCCCACTCTCTACTCTCCACTCCCCACCCCCTCACCGCCACTCATGCTTCGGATACCTCCCCTTCAGATCCTTCTTCACCAGCGGATAGCCCTCCACCCAAAACCTCCCCAGATCCCCCGTCGTCGCAATCGGCCGCTGCGCCGGTGACAGCAAGTGCACCGTCAAAGTCACCCGCCCATCCGCAATCCGCGGACTCTCCTTCATCTCATAAAGCTGCTGCAGCACCACCGACACACTCGGCGCCGCGTCCTCCGCATATGTGATCTTC
>JAIYDW010000230.1 GCA_027487315.1 Verrucomicrobiaceae bacterium
ATAACGCTTTGTTAAGCCATGCTCTCAGGCACGAAGCTCCCCCTCCCGATGTCCTGCCGCCCCCTCATTCTCAGCCTCCTATCCTTCATCCTCTGTGCCACGGCCTCCGCCTTTGACACCGTGGTTCTGGACGCTGGCCACGGCGGCCACGACCGAGGCGCCGCCATCGGCTACGTCTACGAAAAGCACCTCGCCCTCGATACCGCTCGCCGCGTCGAAGAAATCCTCCGTCGTGAAGGCCTCAAAGTCATCATGACCCGTAGCCGGGACATCTTCATCCCCCTCGCCGATCGCGCCGCCGTCGGCAACCGCTACCGCAACGCCCTCTTCGTCAGCCTCCATTACAACTACAACCGCAGTGGCAGCGGCGCCGGTGCTGAAACCTACTACTACCACGCCACCAGCAAAACCCTCGCCTCCTACATCCAGGCATACCTCGTCCAGCGCACCCGCATGGCCGATCGCGGCGCCAAATACGCCAGCTTCCACGTCATCCGCAACACCACTCGCAACCCCGCCGTCCTCGTCGAATGCGGCTTCGTTAGCAATCCCACCGAACGCGCCCGCATGCTCACTGGCGAGTTCCGCGCCCTCATCGCCGAAGGCGTCGCCCAAGGCATCCTCGCCTACAAAAAGGCCAGGTAACCTCCAAACCCTCTCCCATCGTGCTCGTCTCGTGCCGCCAAATGCAGGAAATCGAGCACCAAGCCTTCGCAACAGGCGTCTCACCCGCCGACCTCATGGATCAAGCCGGAGCCGGCATCGCCCAGGCCATCCAGCAATTCCACCCCCGCCCCGGCACTGCCATCCTCTACCTTGGCAAGGGCAACAACGCCGGTGACGCCCTCGTCGCCGCCCGCCACCTCCTCGCCAAAGGCTGGCGCATCTGGGCCCGACTCGCCTTTCCCCTCGGCTCCTTTAAAAACCTCCCTTCCGACCACTTCGCCTCCCTCAAAAAACAGATCACCACCCAGTCCCACCCCCTCCATCCCTCCGACCTCCCCTCCGGCCCCGTCATCCTCCTCGACGGCCTCCTCGGCATCGGCGCCTTTGGCCCCCTTTCCCCCTCGCTCGCGGCCCTCACCACGGAGATGAACGCCCTCCGCGCCTCCGCCCACGCTCAAACCATCGCCATGGACCTCCCCAGTGGCCTCGATGCCGACTCCGGCATCCCCCACCCCCACTGCCTCCAGGCCGATCTCACCCTCACAGTCGCCCAAGTCAAAGCCGGCCTTGTCGCCGACACCGCCACCAATCACGTCGGCCGCCTCGCCCTCATCCCCCTCCCCGACCTCATCGCCACCTCAGGCGACCCCGCCGACCTCATCACCCCCACCTTCCTTCGCCCCCTCCTCCCTCGCCGCTCCTTCGACACCCACAAAACCCAGGCCGGACGCCTCCTCATCATCGCAGGCTCCACCGGCCTCCTCGGCGCCGCCGAACTCGCCTGCCTAGGCGCTCTCCACAGCGGCGCCGGCATGGTCACCCTCCTCGTCAAACCCAATCTCTTCCAGCTTCTCGCCTCCCGCCTCCCTCCCGAAGTCATGGTCAAATCCGTGACCTCCTACACCACCGCCCTCGAACTCCCCCACGACGCTCTCGTCATCGGCCCCGGCCTCGGCCGCGCTCACGATCCCCAAATCCTCGATCTCCTCTCCAAAAACCCCGCCCCCACCGTCATCGACGCCGACGCCCTCAACGCTCTCGCCCCCATCCTCCCTTCCTTCTCCCAACCCGGCCCCCGCCTCCTCACCCCCCATCCCGGCGAATGGCAACGCCTCGCCCCCGACCTCGCCACCCCCTCCCTCACCCGCCGCCAACAGGTCGAAACCTTCACCGCCCGACACCCCCAACTGACCCTCCTCCTCAAAGGCGCCCGCACCCTCATCGCCCACCACGGACACCCCACCTGCTACAACAGCACCGGCCACCCCGGCATGGCCACCGGCGGCATGGGCGATGTCCTCAGTGGCGTGCTCGGCTCCCTGCTCGCCCAAAAAATCCCCACCCACCACGCCGCTCCCCTCGGTGCCTGGCTCTGTGGCCGCGCCGCCGAACACGCAGCCCTCCACCGGCACCCCAACGCCACCCTCCCCACCTCCGTCGCCTCCCACCTCGGCCACGCCCTGCACGACCTCACCGAACTCGCTTTCTGAGGGCCTGTTTGAAAACTCGGGATGTCTAGGCGGCGAGTGCAGGAGGGTGAATGGCGAGGCGCAGGGTGCTGCCGCTATGGGTGAATAACGGCAAACCCTGGAACGAAGCGAGTCACCCTCCTCCACCGTCGCATGGGCGTCTCGAGTTTTTAAACACGCCCGAGACCGGTCTCCCTTTCCACTTTCATTTTCTCCTTTTGACCCCACCGTCTCTCATGGAGCCTCTTCTCACCATCGACCCCCGCAACCTTCCCTTCGAAGGCCGCCGCCTCACAGGCACCCTCCCCGTCAGCCTCGTCGCCATCCCCGAAACCGACACCATCCGCCCCACCGGCCCCATCGAATACAATCTCCACGCCGTCCGCGACGATGACAACGTCGTCGTCTCAGGCTCCCTCCGCGCCCCCTTCAGCCTCGATTGCGTCCGCTGCATCGCCCCTTTCGACTACCTAGTCGAAATCGACGACTACGAAATCGAGGTTCCAATCGAAAACGATCAGATGATTGACTTGACTGAAGGATTAAGGGAGGATATTCTGCTATCCCTCCCGAGCTACCCTCGATGTGAAGACGGAAACGTCTCTCCCCGAGATTGCCCCGCCGAAGGCCTCTTCGAGCCGAATTCAGATAACGAACCGGATCAAGCACCTACGGACAGCAAAACGGCAGCTTGGGACGTTCTCGACAAACTCAAATAAGTTACCACACACCCCCATGGCCAACCCTAAGCGCAGACAATCCAAGGAACGCCAACGCCTTCGTCAAGGCTCAGCCCGCTGGCGCGCTCCTCTCCTCAAAACCTGTCCAGAATGCGGCAGCGCCGTCCCAGGACACGTAGCCTGCCCTTCATGCGGCTACTACAAAGGCCGTCAGGTCTTGACCATTCAGGCCGCCGCCGAATAGTCCCCGCGACTCCCCTCAGCTTTCTCAAACCCCGCCGACCCCGCGTCAGCGGGGTTTTTGTTTTGCCCCCGACCGGACTCGTCCTCTGCCAAATCAAAAAGCGACGGATCCCATCCGCACCCCTTCACCACTCTCCCCCACGCCTCTCATTCCCCCCTCCGCAATCCGAAATCCAAAATCCGCAATCGCTATCCCGCCTTCGGCACATGCGGCACCAGCACATCCGGCGCCTGACCCTTCGCCCGCGCCCGTCGCGCCGCCTCCTTCGCAAAAACCTCCTGGGATCGCACCAGCTTGCCACCCCCTTGCGCCACCGCCGGCTCATAAACCCCACTCGACTTCAACACCCGTGCCCGCGCCGTGTCATTGAACGTCGTCTCCAGAATCCCAAACAGCCGCTTCCTCGCCCGCGCGTCCTCCACCGGCACCAGCAACTCCACCCGCTTCGACAAATTCCGGTTCATGAAGTCCGCACTCGAAATGAACACCTGTCTCCGCCCACCCTGCCGAAAGCAGTAAATCCGCGCATGCTCCAGATACCGGTCAATGATGCTCACCACCTGAATGTTCTCACTCACCCCTTTGATCCCGGGCCTCAGGCAGCAAAGCCCGCGCACGTTGATACGAATCTTCACCCCCGCTGTCGACGCCGCATAAAGCGCCTCGATCATCTCCCGATCCTCCAGCGAATTCATCTTCATCAGAATCTCCGCTTCATCACCCTGCCTCGCCCGCTCCGCCTCACTTTGAATCAAACTCACCAGCCGCTCCCGCAACCCAAACGGCGCCATCGAAATCTTCTCAAAGTGCACAAATCGTGACCGACCCGTCACCGTGTTAAAAAACGCACTCGCATCCGATCCATAATCACCCCGGCACGTCAGATAACTGATGTCCGTGTACAACTTCGCCGTGGACTCATTGTAATTCCCCGTCCCAAAATGCATGTACCGCATCATCCGCCCCGCCTCCCGGCGCATCACCAGGCAAATCTTCGCGTGCGTCTTCAACCCGCGCACCCCATACACAATCTGCGCTCCCGCCCGCTGCAACTCCTCCGCCCGTTCCAAGTTACGCGCCTCATCAAAACGCGCCTTCAACTCCACCAGCACCGTCACATGCTTGCCCGCCTCCGCCGCCCGGATCAGCGCCGAAATGATCCGGCTGTTCTTCGCCGTCCGATACAAAATCATCTTGATCGCCACCACATCCGCATCCGTCGCCGCCGCTTCCACCAGGTTCAGCACCGGCTCAAAGTTCTCAAACGGATGATGCATCAGTATGTCACCCCGGCGAATCGCTCCAAAAATACCTTCTCCAGGCTCAATGTCCGCACTCGGATACGACTGCCACGTCTCCACCTTCAGCTCATCAAAACCCGGCAGTTCCGCAATCCCAAAATAAGCCCGCAAATCCAGTTCCCCCGGCACCTCATACACTTGAGCCGCCCGCGCCCCGCACAATTTCTTCAACACCGCAATCAACCCCTTCGGCGCTCCCTGTTCAATCTCCAACCGAATCGCCGCGCTCACCAACCGCGCATCCAGCACCTGCTCCATCTCACTCGCCAAATCAAACGCACTCTCGTCATCCACCGCAATGTCACTGTTCCGGCTCACCCGAAACCGCGCCACAGCCGTCACCCGTTCATCCGGAAACAGATGCTCCAAAAACAACTCCACCAAATCCTCCAGATTGATGTACGCATGGCGCGCACCCTCCACGTCCGGCACCAAAAGATGCCTCGATAGCTTCCCCGGCAGCGTCACCATCACCAACCGCTTCTCCGCCTGCCCACCCGCTTCCTCAGCCTCCGTCTCCACCTCGCATAGCAAGGTGATCTGCAATGTCGGCAGCATCACTCCCTCCACTTGATCCAAATCAATCGCCACCGGCGACAACACAGGATACACACTCTCCCGAAACACTCCCTCCAAATAGGTCCGCTGCCCCGGCGTCAAATCCCCCACCCCAAGACGCCAAATCCCCGCCTTACGAAGCGCCGGCAAAAGATCCTCATCCAGCAGCCGGTAGGCCCGCACCAAATAAGCCTGCACCCGCTCCGCGATCTGTTCCCATTGCTGAATCGGCGTCAACCCGCTCGCATCCCGCACCCTCCGCAATTGATCCCTCAGCAACTGCAACGCCCCCACTCGCACCATGAAAAACTCATCCAGATTCGCCGCCGTGATCGCCACAAACTTCGCCCGCTCCAGCAGCGGCAGCGACGCCCGCTCCGCCTCCTCCAACACCCGCTCGTTGAACGCCAGCCACGCCAACTCCCGATTGATGAAATGCTCCTCACCAATCACCACCTGAGCTTTCGCCGCCGCACCACCTTTTTTAGAACTTCGTGAGGATGATTTCATAACCGTAAATTTCGCGAAACAGATCGCACTTCGAATTGATCGCCAACTGCTCCACCGTCGTATCCTCCACCCCTGGCGTCACAATCACCAACCGCCCCGCCTCCGGCCTCAGTTGAATCGTCCGGATCCGCTGCGCATGACTGCGATCCAGCGCGTCAGCGATCCGCAACAACGCCGCCAGCTTGAAGATAATCATCCGCTGCTCCCGTGTCAGATCCGAAAAATGCGGGTGACTCGCATCCGGATTGTAGCGCCTGTGATACCTCGCCAGCAACGCCACCATCATTCGCTCACTGCTGCTCAATCCAAAAATCTCCGTGTTCAGCAGCACATACAGACTGTGTTTGTGATGCTCCCTCGGACTGATGAACATCCCCACCTCATGCAAGATCGCCGCCACTCGCAACACCAGTTCATACTTCGTATCCAGAGCATGCATGGGCTGCAACTCGCGGAACAACTGCTGCGCCATCGCCGCCACATGCTGAGCATGCTTGCGATCCGTCTTATACTTCACCCCGATCTCCGTCGCCGCCTGCACCACCTCCTCCTGGAAGGTATTCGCCAGCGGACTCCCCGTCATCAAATCCATCACCAGCTCACGCTGAAAATCCCCCCCCGGCACCCACACCTGCTCATCACCAAACCGCCGCGCCAAAGCCAGATTTGTCTGCAGCGCCGCCACCATCCCCTCGCCGCCTGAGTAATGCACATGCAACTCCCTCACCAGCGCATCCGGCGTCAAACGCGCCACTTTCTTCGTATACCGCTCCAAATCCTGCTCCAGCACCACATACGCCCCCTGTTTCACCTGCCCGATCTGCGGCGCCGCACTCTGAATCTCCGCCCCGATCGCCACGTGACACTGAATCGTCACATCCGAAAAATCCTGCGCCAAATGATCCACCACTCCCCGAATATGCTCCTCCAAATGGTGCGTCAAATGATCCGCCCCATCGCCATCCGGCGTCGCCACCGCCTCCCTCGCCCGAAAGATCCCCAACCGATAATTGGAATACCCGCTCAACTTGCCCCGATCAAAAAACAACGCCCGCGTGTTCCCCGGCCCAATGTGCGTCACAAACGTCTTCGCATCTCGCAACGTCGGCTGCCCCTTCAATAACCTCAACGCAATCTGGTAAATCAACCGCGTCATGTCGCCGTCATCGATCAATCGCGCCGTCAACCCCGTCGTCATCTGCAACCGATTCAAAAAGATCTCATGGTTGTGGGCCTCAGACAGAATGTTCGTGTTGAACAAACGCACCCGCTCCAGCGGAATCCCATACTCCTGCGTCGTGGTCAGATAGTCCCTCAGAATCAAAGTCGCCTGCTCCTTCGTTCCCCGCGTGATCGACCCCGTCCTGAAGATATCCCGCGCCACCGGCAACGGCCGATCAAGATAATCCACCGCTTCAAACACATCCCCCTTGCCTCGCACCCCGATCAACAACGACACCGAAGTCGCTCCCACATAAATCACCGCCTCCTCCTTCCCTGCCAAAACGGCAGGTCCTCCAGATAAAGCCGGCGTCGCACTCACTCCCAAATCACTCATACCCGGCGCACCTCCCGCTTCGCACCTTCCACCCGATGCCGCAACCACGCCACCGATCCCACCGCCACCGCATTGCCACCCAACTTCGCCACCACGTACTTGATCGGCTTCGCCAAGCTCGGCAGCGCATACCGCGCCACCTCCTCCTTCAGCATGTTCACATAAAGTGACGGCAACTCCTCCACCAGTCCTCCTCCCAAAACAATCCGATCCGGCGCCATCAAGTTCACCACCATCGCCACCCCAAGGCCCAGATAACGCACCGAATTCCCAAACATCACCATCGTCCCCTCATCGCCCGCCCTCAAAGACGCCGCCAGCGCCTTGCTCTTGATCTCCCGCAGACTTCCCGCCGTCCTCGCATTGAGCGCCTCCGCCTGCCCCCGATAGCAAGCCACCCCGCCCTCCGCCGCCAAACTCAACCGACTCGTCAAATCCTCCAGCAGCACCACCCCATGCTGCGCACTGCCAATATGCGTCCCCGGCAAATAAATCATCCCCAACTCCATCGCCGATACCCCGCGCCCCATCACCAACTCACCATTGTAAACAAACCCTGTCCCCAACCCCGTCCCCGGAAACACCCCCAGCACCGACCTCGCCCCTTTTCCCGCTCCCAGCGCATACTCCCCATAGGTCCCCGCATCCACATCATTCATCACCTCCACCGGCACCTTGAACACCCCGCCCAAAAGCTGCTTCAAACCCACATTACTCCACCCCAGATTCGGCGCGTTGATCAGCACACCCTTGTCCGGATTCACCAACCCCGGACACCCAATCCCAATCCCCTTCAACCCCTTCGGCGACACCCCCGCCGCCGTCATCGCCTCTTGAATCGTCTTCACGACCTTCGCCTTCCCCTTCACCAATCCATCCGACCCGTTCGTCGCCTTCCGCGCCACCCCCAACACGTGATACTGCTCATCCAGCACCGTCGCCAGCATCTTCGTCCCCCCCAAATCAAACCCAATCCAAAACGGCACCTCTTTCAGTCCCACCTTCGCCGCCTTGCCTGCCTTCCCTGACTTGACCACCTTCGGCAACTTCACCTCCTTCACCGCTTTGTCAGCCTTCAGAGCTTTGCCCCCTTTCAACTTCTTCAGATTCTCGTTTTTCGTCGCCATCACCTCGCACTGTTACCCACAGAAACACCTTTGTCAGCCAAAGAACAAGTGACAAAAACTCCCGCCCTACTCCGCTCCTGCCACCCCTCCAAAATTCGGATGCCGCTCCTCATCCGTCACCAGCATGTAAGGCAACAATTCAAATGGCGCATCCTCATCAGCCCGCCGCACCGGCGCCCACAGCGACTTGTCATCCAATTCCCTCACCCGATACTCAAACGTCTGCAACCACCTCGGCTTCTTCAACTCCTGCCGCTGATGATCAATGTAAGCCGGATGCAGAATCACGATCCTCTTCTCATCATACTTGCCTGACTTCACCTTCAGCACCCGATAAACCCCTGCCACCAGCAGATCCCCATACGGCGCAAAACTCTCCGGACTCGGAACCGGCGTCATCTTCTCCAACTTCACCTTCACCACCAACTCCCCCTCCTCTTCCTCCACCAGCACCGCCTTCCGCACCTCCGCCACCCGTTCCTGTGCCTCCAGCCCACGTCTTCCCAAATCCCTCGCCACCAGCCGAAACGTGTTCCGCCCCCAATCAAATGCCTCATCACCCCAAAAGTGCATCTTATCCTCCGACTGCGCCTGATACGGATACGAAGTGATCTGGCGACTATCGATCATCATCCCGCTCGGCTCCACTTCCTCCCGGATCGTCTCATACACCGCCTCCTGCACCTCCGTCGAAACACTCCCCGCCTGCGGCGGTGACACCCAGTAATAACGCTTCACACTCGGCGCGTTCGCCATCAACCACTGCCTCATCGGCGCCATGTAAGAGCGAATCTGCGAACAACTCTTCTCCGGATCCGCCTGCGTCCCTTCGAACAAATCAAAAAAATTGTTCCCGTTCTGCATGATCAAAATGTCCGGCTGAATCTCCGCCACCAAATCCTCGATCTTCGGCACCTTGTACCCGTTGGGCGTATTCCCCGCCGGCACCCCATACACATCACGCACCACCTTCACGCCCCCGGGCTCTCCCGTCGAATCAATCCGCAAAAACCCGCACTGCGTCTTCGCTCCCGCGTAAGGCGCGATCTTCATCCACGTCCGCGGATTCGTCCCGCACGCCGCAATCGTATGCACCCGCTCCACCCCCGGACACGCCCGAAACGACGCATCCATCTCATCCGCAAACCCATTCAACCCCATCGAATCACACAAAATCAAAACCCTCAACCCACCCTTCCCACGCTCCGTCAAACACCGCGCCCCCTCCTCCCCAGCAATCTCCAACCCACCCCCAAACGCCTGCCCCATCAGCATCAGCCCAACCACCACCCACCTCAAAACACCACCACCAGATTCCCAATGCCACCGGGCAGATTTTCCTTCCAACGAGCAACCGTCGGCACGACATTCAATTCGGAAGACAAAAGGATGTGATTTCAAGAGAGACAGGCCTCAACAAACGAGCCGCGACATCAGTATATCGCCTACCCAGCAAAAGACGCAACCAAACGCCGCTCTTTTTCACAAGGCCACCTGTCGCAATCAACTTTCCGGCATCGGCATAACTAACCCCGCCCCCAAATCAAAACTCCCTGTCAGTTCCCCCTCCAATCCAGCGTAGTAACTTGTCCATTCCGCTCCTCATGTCCCCCCGGCTCCTCATCCTCCTAGCCCTCAGCGCCGCACCCGCTCTCGCCGCCGACCCCATCCACTTCGGCCGCCAAATCCGTCCCATCCTCTCCGAAAACTGCTTCTTCTGCCACGGACCCGACGAAGCCAAACGCGAAGCCGGCCTCCGCCTCGACGACGAATCCGCCGCCAAATCCGACAACGACGGCACCATCGCCATCGTCCCCGGTCACCCCGAAAAAAGCGCCCTCCTCCAGCGCATCCTCTCCACCGACCCCGACGAGGTCATGCCCCCGCCGAAGCTCCACAAAGTCATCCCCCCCGCCCAAATCGCCCTCCTCACCGAGTGGATCAAACAAGGCGCCCCCTGGGGCAAACACTGGTCCTACGAACCCGTCAAAAAACCCTCTATCCCAAAAATCCCAAATCCGCAATCCGCAGCCGAGCGGAGCGAGACAGACAGCCCTGGGCTGCCCGAAGGGCGAGATCGGCAGACCTCGTCAATCCGCAATCCCATAGACGCCTTCCTCCTCACCCGCCTCACCCAGGAAAAACTCACCTTCTCCCCCGAAGCCCCACCCCACGCCCTCCTCCGCCGCCTCGCCCTCGACCTCACCGGCCTCCCTCCCACACCCGAAGAAATCGACCGCCTCCTCCCCCTCGTCACCACCGACTACCCCGCCGTCGTCGACCACTACCTCGCCAAACCCGCCTACGGCGAACACTGGGCCTCCCAATGGATGGACCTCGCCCGCTACGCCGACTCCTCCGGCTACCCTTCCGATCAACCCCGCGAAATCTGGGCCTGGCGCGACTGGGTCATCTCCGCCTTCAATCGCAACCAACCCTTCGACCAGTTCACCATCGACCAACTCGCCGGTGACCTCCTCCCCCAAGCCACCCAGGACCAACTTATCGCCACCGCCTTCCATCGCAACACCATGACCCAAAACGAGGGCGGCACCTCCGACGAAGAATTCCGCAATGCCGCCATCATCGACCGCGTCAACACCACCATGGCCGTCTGGATGGGCACCACCATCGCCTGCGCCCAGTGCCACACCCACAAATACGACCCCATCACCATCACCGAATACTACCAGTTCTACGACTTCCTCAACCAAACCGCCGACGCCGACAAAAAAGACGAAGCCCCCTTCCACAGTTTCTTCACCCCCGACCAACAAGCGCAACGCGCCTCCATCCAAACCGAACTCGCCTCCCTCGAAAAAGTCTTCGCCCATCCCAAACCCGAGATCCTCACCGGCCTCGCTCCCTGGGAAAAGTCTCTCCCCGTCAACGCCGCCTGGCAAACCCTCACCCCATCACTCGCCAAAACTCAAGCCAACACCCCCCTCGAAATCGCCTCCGACGCCCGCATCTTTGCTCCGAAACCCACGGAAAAAACAACCACCGCCAAAGTCGAACTCCCCCTGGCAAAGGGCACCGTCGAAGCCCTCCGCGTCGAAGCCCTCACCGACCCCCGCCTTCCTAAAAGCGGACCCGGACACTCCAACGGCAACTTCGTCCTCTCCCAGGTCCGCGCCGAATGGATTCCAGACGACGCCAAACCCGTCACCGCTCGCTACCTCCGCATCGATCTCATCAGCGACCGCTACGACTTCCTCGCCCTCGCCGAAGTCCAAGTCTTCAGTGCCAACACCAACATCGCGCTCAAAGGTTCCGCCACTCAGATCAGCACCGACACGAATGGCCCCCAGGCCCGCCTCGCCATCGACGGCAACACCAATGGCGACCTCGTCAAAGGCAAGTCCGTCACCATCACCGGCGGTGGTGAAGATCAGTGGTGGGAACTCGACCTCGGCACCCCTCAACCCATCGACCGCATCA
This sequence comes from Verrucomicrobiaceae bacterium, assembly GCA_027487315.1. GTDB lineage: Bacteria > Verrucomicrobiota > Verrucomicrobiia > Verrucomicrobiales > Verrucomicrobiaceae > JAGRPD01. The sequence continues at coordinate 11,555 of JAIYDW010000230.1, forward strand.
CCCTCTGGAAACGCACCGATAAAGGCAAAGGCGAATACATCGGCGAACTCAAACTCACCCTCCTCGACAACGCCAAATCACCCGTTTGGACCACCAACCACAAAAAGAAGAACTTCGCCAGCCGAGAAGACATCACCCTCAGCGGCCGCCGCGAAATCCTCTTCAAAACAGCCTTCGCTGACGCCACCCAAACCGACTTCAACGCCTCCGACGTCATCGCCTCCACACTGTCCCCAGAAAAGGGCTGGGCCATTGCCGGCCACACCGGTAAAGACCACACCCTCACCCTCCTACCCACCGAACCCCTCCCCATCACTCGCCCTGGCAAACTCCAAATCACTCTCGCTCAGCAGTCCAAATACGCCCATCACACTCTCGGTGCCTTCCGCATCTCCATGAGCGATGACCCAAACATCACGCGCCTCGCCAACATCCCCCCAACCATCCTCACCGCCCTTTCCATCCCCGAAAACCAGCGCACCCAGGACCAAACCCGACTCATCAGCGACCACTACACACGCCAGGTCGCTCCCCAACTCAAAACCGAGCGCCAGCGCCTCGCCAAACTCGAAAAAGACCTCGCCGCCATAAAACCCACCACCGTCCCCATTCTGACGGAACTCCCACCGGACAAACACCGCAAAAGCCACATCCAAAATCGCGGCGAATGGCAAAATCTCGGTGCCGAAGTCCACGCCACCACCCCCGCCGCCTTCCATCCCCTACCCAAAGACGCCCCCCGCAACCGACTCACCCTCGCCCGCTGGCTCGTCTCCAAAGACAACCCCCTCACCGCCCGCGTCACCGTCAACCGCTACTGGGAATCCCTCTTTGGCACTGGCATCGTCCGCTCCAGCGAAGACTTCGGCTCCCAGGGTGACCTCCCCGTCCACCCCGAACTCCTCGACTTCCTTGCCGCCGATCTCATGGACTCCGGTTGGAACCTGAAACACCTCCTCAAAACCCTCGTCACCTCGCAAGCCTACCGCCAGGATAGCGCCCCCAATCCGCAATCCAAAATCCGCAATCCGCAATTCGAGGATCCCGAAAACCGCCTCCTCGCCCGCGGCCCCCGCTTCCGTCCCAGCGGCGAACTCCTCCGCGACCAGGCCCTCGCCGTCTCCGGCCTCCTCAGCACCAAACTCGGCGGCCCGCCCGTCCG
>JAIYDW010000093.1 GCA_027487315.1 Verrucomicrobiaceae bacterium
CGGGGAGATGCTCGCACGAAGGCACTAAGGCACGAAGGGGGCTTTTTGGACAGGATTTCGGGATTAACGGGATTTATTGGAGGGCGGGAATGAGACTGGCAGAAAGATGGGGGGCAGAAAAATGGCATGGGGAGACGGGGATTTGGGATTGCGGGAACTGGATTGGGGGACCAGGAGTTGGACAATGAATTTGAGTGAATCATTCACGGCGGATGGATTCGATGTTTGTCGTGGGGTGTTCGACATTGAGGAGATTGAGGCGTTGCGAGTGGAGGCGGATGCGGTTGCTGCGGCGGCGGGATCGGCGTGTGTGAGGCATTTGCGGAGTCGGTCTCAAGCTTTCGAGGAATTGAGTACTTCGAGTCGCCTTTTGGGTTTGTTGCCGCGAGGCCTTAGGCCGGTTCGCAGCATTCTGTTCGACAAAACTCCTGACGAGAATTGGCCAGTGGCTTGGCATCAGGACCTGACGATTGCTGTTGCTGAGGAGCAGGAGGTTCCGGGGTATGGTCCGTGGTCAATCAAGGATGGGCATAACCATGTTCAGCCCCCTTTGGAACTGCTGGCGCAAATGATGACGATCCGGGTGCATCTTGACGATACTCCCGAGGCTAACGGAGCCCTTCGAGTGATTCCAGGAAGCCATAAGAGCGGCAAGCTTTCTGGCGAGGCGGTGCGGGAGATCGACAAAGCATTTGCGGTCACGTGTGAGTGCCGTGCCGGTGATGTTTTGTTGATGTCACCTTTGATTGTGCATGCTTCCCGAAGATCGACCCGACCGATGCGACGACGGGTGATTCATTTTGAGTATGCGAGTGAAGAGGCTCTCGATTCCCGGTTGTGTTGGTTGGAGAGGTGAGACGGAGAGGAGGGCTGGACTGGGGTGGCTCTTACGGCGGTTTTTTGGGGGGTGGGGTGGGGCGGAGTTTGGTGGTGCCGGGGAGGGCGCTGAGGAAGAAGTAGCGGGGGGAGGCGGCGGTGTCGCCGAGTTCGCGGGTGGCGACGGTGGGGAGGAGGCGGTCGAGCTGGTCGCGGGTGTCGGGGTAGGAGGCGAGGTGTTCGTCGAGGAAGCGGCGAAGGCGGAGGTTGGCGTTCCATTCGATGGCGAGGGTGCCGGCGTTCAGGCAGAAGAGGCCGGTCCAGGCGAGGCCGAAGAGGATGAGGGCGATGCGGGCGGGGAGCATCTTCAAGACGGTGACGGTGCCGAGGAGGAGGGCGATGAGGGTGGGGCCGTAGCGGTTCAGGCGGATGATGGTTTGGCGCCAGCGGAATTCGCCGGGGGTGTCGCGGTCTTGCAGGGCGTGGGCGGCTTCATGCAGGGCGACGGCCCAGGCGGCGAGGGTGGTTTCGTCATGGACGCGGCGGCTGAGGAAGAGGCGGCGGCGGGAGGGGTCGAAGTAGTCGGTGACGATGGCTTGGTGCGGGAGGATTTCGACGTCGGTGATGCCTTCCTGTTTGAGGAAGAGGCGGGCGATCTCGGCGCCGGTGTGGGCGTAGGGGGCACGGGTTTGACGGGCGCGAGCCATGGCCTGCTGGTAGCGGGTGGTCGCGTGGCGGCTGGCCATCAGGGCGATGGTGACGAGCAGGATGGCGATGATGAGGAGGGGCACCGGGGAGTGTCGGGCGGGGAGGGCGGGTTGTCGATGGGAGAGTGGGGCTCGCTGCGCGAGCGGGGAGTAATCAGTAATCAGTAATCAGTAGTCAGTGGAGAGTGGAGAGTGGAGAGTGGAGAGTGCGGAGGTTGAGATTGGGGGGATTTTAGTGGTGGAGAAATGGGTGGAAGGGTTGTCGACAGGAGAATGGGGAGACTTGCAGAGCGGAGGAGAAGGAGACTGGGGGGACTGGGGGAGGTGGCTGCTTTGCCGCTTTGGGGCGCCAGCGGGCTGGCTTGGGGAAAGCTGCAGCGGGCTGCAGCAGTCCAAGAGGTGGGCGAACGTTGAATGCCTGGGGTTTAGGGGGTCCAGGGGTTGGGTTGGGTGTGGGTGGGGAGGCCTGTTTTGGAGCGGAGGAGGGTGGCTCGGAGGGGTTTTAGGAGGGGGAATTGGTTTTCGTTGATGAAGGAGGAGTTTTGTTCGGTGGTCCAGAAGCTGACGGTGCCGGAGCGGAAGAGGAAGTGGCCGTCGTAACCGGAGGCGGCGGGTGTGGTGTCGCCGAGCCAGAAGAGGAGTCGGTCTGAGTTGGCGGGGGCGAGGGATCCGGTGAGGCCGGCGGTGGCGGTGTAGGCGCGCTGGGTGGGGGATTGGGTCATTGGCCAGCCGCCGGCGATGAGGTTGGGTCCGACAACGAGGGGGGTGACGAAGGGGGTGGAGCGGACTTTTCCGGTAAGGGTGAGGGTGGGGGTGCTGCTGCGGGGGTTGACGTAGAGGCCCTCAGAAGGGGGGATGATGCGGGTGCCGACGTTTCGAAGGAGGTTGTCGCCGGCTTGCACCCAGTAGGGGTTGCCACCGGCGCGGAAGAGCCAGTAGGTGCGGAAGTTGCCGGACTCGAAGAAGAGGACGCGGGCGGCGGTGGCGGGGTCGTTGGTGGCGTTGAAGTGGGGTTTGTGGAAGAAGCTATCGAGGGTGTGATGACGGCGGACGGCGATGCGGTCGGCGGCGAGGGTGGCGGGCAAGGTGGGGAGGGTGTTCAGGGGGTTGGTGGTGTCGATGGCGATGGCGTTTGGCAGTGAGGCGGTTTCGTTGACTTCAAAGCGGTGGCCGGCGTGGTCGCCGACGAGGACTTCGATGTAGTAGGGGACGCCGGTGGTGAGGGTGGTAGTGAAGTCGCCTGTGGCGATGCTGCTGGCGATGCTGAGGGTTTGTCCGATGACGGCGTCGACCTGGCCGGCGAAGGTGTTGCAATAGAGGAAGGGGATGCAGAGGGTCTCGATGGTGGTGCCGTAGGTGCGGCGGTAGTAGCCGGCGGTCTCGGTGTAGGAGTAGGTTTCGGGGGTGCCGTTGAAGTCGGCGTCGAGTTCGAGGCGGATGCGGAAGAACTGGGAGGGGGAGGTGGGGGCAAGGGGGACGATGTTGGCGTAGGTGGCCCATTCGGTGCCGTCGGTGTTGTAGGTGACGGTGGTGGGGAGGGTGGTAACGTCGGTCCAGGCAGCGGGGCTTTGGGCGATGTCGGTGAGGGTTTCCAGGGTGTAGGTGATACCGGAGGCGCCGGTGAGGCGGAGGATGCGGACGTCGATGAGGCCGGTGGCGGGGTCGTGGGTGACAGTGACGGGGCAGCGGGGGTTGAGGCCGGAGTTGGGCTGGGAACAGAAGGCGAATTCCTGGAGGTTGTCGTAGGGGTCGCCGTCGGGGTTATCGGTGGGGGCGTTTTGGCCGCCGAGGGGGTTGCGGTATTGCCAGGCGGCCCAGGTGGTGGGTTTGGCGGGGAGGAAACCGAAGGCGCCGACGGGGGTGGTTTGGCTGGCGGGGGCGTTCACGAGTGTGGGGTCGGTGCCCTGGGTTTGGGTGGCGCCGAGGGGGAAGTCGGGGTCGGTGGTGACGACGGTGACGGTGTTGTCGCCGGGGGGGACGAGGGCGGTCCAGAGGCCGCTGGCGTCGGTGGAGATGGTTTGTTGATAGCCGTTGAGGGAGGAGGTGATGAGGAGGTCGATGTTCGGGAGGCCGGGTTCGGTGAGGTCGCGAGTGCCGGAGGCGTTGGTGTCGAGGTAGAGGCTGCCGGTGAGGGTGGCGGCGGTGACGGTTAGGGTGAGTTCGATGGAGCCGTCACAGCCGTTGGCGTCGAGGGCTTGAAGGATGAGGGGCGTGGTGCTGGCGGGACCGGTGGGGGTGCCGGAGAGGGTGCTGTTTACCAGGGTGAGGCCCGGGGGGAGGGTGCCGCTGGCGAGGGTGTAAGTGTAGGGGCCCTGGCCGCCTGAGGCGGTGAAGGTGACGGAGTAGGGGGACTGGTGGGTGGCGGTGGGGAGGGAGGTGGGGGTGAGGGCGATGTTCGGGCAGATGCGGAGGTCGACGGAGCGGGTGCC